>CAXUCQ010000226.1:4371-4932 GCA_964249295.1 uncultured Armatimonadales bacterium
ACCTCGCAGATCGTCGTCAGCCGCTCACGGCTTTTGGAATCGGCTGTCCGCCTTTGTGTCGCCCCGGCGTCGAAGTCCTTTGTAGAAGTCCCACAGCGGCTGGGGCAGGGGCGGCGGCCCCGCCTGGGGACCGGCGTAGGCTGGTATGTAGAGGGTGATGCTGATCACTATGCCCCCACTCAGGTACAGCCGCACCGTCCAGCGCGACACCTCACCGTTCGGGTCCGAGTAGTCGAAGGCTCGCCCATCGATCTGCAGAAAGGCTCGCACCAGGCGCTGCGTCTCGGCAGGCGTTTGGGGACCGCTGTACGGCGAGCCAAACCGCTCGATCCCGGCAGCAATGGGACTGATGCGCTCGCGCACCTGCCGCGCCTCGTAGTCGCTCAGCGCCAGGATGGCCCACTGGAACTCAGGTCCCAGCGTCCCGACGTTAAAGTCTAGGCTCCTGATGCGTTCGGCGCCTCGCCCCGGCTTGAGATGGAACGAGAGGGTGTTGAAGCGGTCCGCAGCGTTGTTGTGTGTAACCGAGTGGCGGAGAGCGTCCAGGAACCGGGCTATGAG
>CAXUCQ010000226.1:4942-5347 GCA_964249295.1 uncultured Armatimonadales bacterium
GTAGTCGAACAGGAACCTGTCGCCGCTCACATCGAGGTAGGCAACGTCGCCGGCCTTGATGTCGGCGGCGAAGTGCCGTGCCTCCAGGTCCGGGATTAGCGGGAGCACGACATCTGGGGACGGGTCCCCCAGGGTGGGACAGGCCGAGAGGACACACGCCAACCATACGCCTAATATTAGGCGGCATAGCGCGCGCTGCTTTCTCAAAAGGCGTGGGCAATCATTCGTCTGGGAGAAGAGTGTCATAAGGGTCCCCAACCAGGACGGCCCTGCCGCTGTCTTTGGCAGAAATAGGATGACCATTATCCAGATGATCGGGCACAGCGGGCGTGTTATCGAAGGCTTGCTGAACATATTGTCCTAGCCCCAGTTTCGTCCAAAAAGCCTCTCTCCACTGCTCCATGT
>CAXUCQ010000227.1:0-5344 GCA_964249295.1 uncultured Armatimonadales bacterium
CGCCCCGCCGGCGGCGCCCCCCCGCCCGCCGCCGCGGCCGCGCGCCCGCCCCCCCCCCCCCCCCCGGCCCTCAATGATGGGGGGCCGGGGGCCTCTTGTCCCCGCTAAGCCTCTTACGGGGCCGGCGGGCCGACTTTGAGCAGGACGCAGCCGTGCGCGGGGACGACCACGGTGACGGCGTCGCGGTAGGTGCCGATGTCCTTGTGCAGCCACAGGTCGCGGACGGCGTGCGCGCCCGAAACGCCGATGTCGGACCACCGGGCGGTGATGGCGGCGTCGTCCGGGCTGCCGTTGACCAGGCCGACGGCGCGGGTGCCGTCGAACAGGGGCCGCGCCCACACCTCCAGGTCTCCGTCCTGGGAGACGCGGCCCGCCGCCTTGCCCAGCGGGTCCTGGTTGACGTCCAGGGCCTCGTCGTTGGACAGCAGGGCCAGCGTGAACGGGTCCAGCTTGGTCATGTCGCAGCCGATCAGCAATGGCGCGGACAGCAGGCACCACATCGAGATGTGCAGGATCTGCTCGTTCGGGGTCAGGCGGGTCGGATGGGTGTTGCCGAAGCCGACCACGCCGACCATCAGCATGTCCGGGTCGTTCCAGTGGCCCGGCCCGGCGTCCTTCTCATGGCCGGCCTGGCTCTCGTAGATGCTCCGCAGGCTGCCCCAGTTGTCCTGGATGTCGCCGGTCGTGCGCCAGGCGTTGCCGCCCACGGGGGCCTCGCCGCCCCAGGTCCAGACGTCGCCCATGCCGTACTGGCAGAGCGAGTAGACGATGTCCCGGTTCGTCCCGTCCAGCGCGGCCCGCATCACGGCGTAGGGCGCCTTCAGGACGGGCAGCGAGTGGTCGCCGTGGACGACGTCGTTGTAGGAACACCAGTCGTACTTGAGGTAGTCCACGCCCCATCCCGCGTAGGACTGGGCGTCCTGCTGCTCGTGCTGGTAGGAGGCCGTGTAGCCGCCGCAGGTCCTGGGGCCGGGGCTGGAATAGATGCCGAAGCGAAGGCCCTTGCTGTGGATGTAGTCGCCCAGGCCCTTCATGTCCGGGAACTTGGCGTTGGTCTGGATGACGCCCTGCGCGTCCCGGTCGGCCTCCCAGGTGTCGTCGATGTTGACGTACCCGAAGCCGTGGCCGGCCAGCCCCGTCGAGACCATCTCGTCGGCGGCGGCCCGGACCTTGTCCGCGTCCACCTTGGAAGCCCAGACGTTCCACGAGTTCCAGCCCATCGGCGGGGTCAGGGCGAGCTTGTTGGCGCCGCCGACGATGGTCAGGCTGCGCCGGGCCGTGCCGCGCGGGCCGGTCACGGACAGTGCGACGACGGTCCGACCGGCCTTCTGGATGGCGCCCGAGATGATGCCCGTGTTCGGGTCGAGCGTCAGCCCGGCGGGCAGGTTCTTGGCGGCGTAGGTCAGCGGGCCGTCGCCGGTGGCGGGGATCATAAAGAGGAACGGGCGGCCCGGCGTGCCGCCGACGATGCGCGCCCCGTGGATGGCCGGGCGCGGGTCGGGCGGCAGCAGGACGAGTCGCGGCGGCGAGACCGGCACCACGAAGGGTTCGGGCGCGGCGGGCGCGCCGGGGGCGAGGGTGATCTCGGCCCCGGCCCAGTCGGCGTGGTCGCTGTCGATGCCGTCGCCGCCGGCGTCGGCCCTCAGCACCAGCGTCTTCGCCCCGGTCAGGTCGACGGAGATCAGCTGCGGCGCGTCGCCCCCGTGCAGGACGGGCGTCCTGACGGCGGTCTTGCCGTCCACGACGACGGCGAACGTCACCGCGCCCTTGCCCTTCTTCTCGTCGTCCACGCCGACCACGGACACGAAGCGGGTGGCCGCGCCGTGCAGGGCGATGTGGAAGTCGCTGGCGGCGTGGGTGCCGACGCCGTGCGGGTAAACGACCCCGGACAGCGTCATCGGGGCCCCGTCGATGGAACGGCCCCCCTGAGGCCTGCCGTAGCCCGTCGTCATCGAACTGAGGTCCAGCGAGTCGAGCCAGACCGCGTGGCCGGGCGGCGGCCCGGCGGCCTGCAGATCGGTCATCGTCTGCGCCGGGGCCGGCGTGTTCACGCCGAGCGCCAGAGCGCCCAGGATGCCCAGGGGGAGCAAGCGGCGGGGCCGCGTGGGGGGAGAAGTCTTCATCGTCTTTCTGTGTCCTATCATGGCGCGGATTGCCTTTGCGCGGCGGCGCCGTTATGGTACTGTTGCGATTATTCACCGCGCGGCCTCCGAATACCTCCCTTGAATCAGGGCTGTTCAGTTCTCGGTGGCCTCTCCCCGGCCCCTCCCCGGAGCGGGGAGGGGAGCCTGTGGCGGGAAGTGAACGAATTGTGCAACGGCCCTGCATCTGCCGTGCCTCTGGCCGTGGAGTGCCAGTGAACCTCGATCACCCACTGGAGTAGGCTCCCCTCCCCGCTTTGGGGAGAGGCCTCCGAGAACGACGCTGGGGTTCCTGCGGCGCCGACAGCACCCACACGGGAACTTGCCGGGAAGATTGAGCAGGACTCCGGCGCGTCCTGCGCGAACAGTACGCATCAACGGGGAGAACACCGCCCCGCCGTGTTTCTCCCGTCCCCCAGTGCCGGGTCCTCACGCGCCTGGCCGGGAGGACGGACTTCCGGCGGACCAACCCAGTCACCCTGGCCGGGGCGCCGCCTGGGTCGCCAGCCCCAACTTCGGCGCCCGCAAGCCCGCCGGCATCCCCGTCGACGTGGTCGTGCTGCACTCGACCTGCATGCCGACCAACGAGACCGCCGAGACCGTCCGGCTTTTCCAGGACCCGGCCAGCCAGGTCAGCAGCCACTACGTCGTGGGCAAAGACGGCCAGGTCGTGCAGATGGTCTCCGAGACGGACCGCGCCTGGCACGCCGGGGTCTGCCGCTGGCAGGGGCGCACGGACGTCAACTCCTGCTCCATCGGCGTCGAGATGCTGCACCGCGACCAGGACCCGGACGACGCCTGGCCCGAGGCGCAGTTCCAGGCCGTGGCGCGTCTGCTCCTCGACATCCGCAGCCGCCACCGGGTCCCCAACGACCACGTCATCTTCCACTCCGAGTGCGCCTACCCGCCGGGGCGCAAGACCGACCCGGTCGGCTTCGACCGCACCCGGCTGCTCCAGACCGTCATGCAGATGGCGCTGACCTCGGAACCGGCGGGGCGGCAGCCGTAAGGCGGTCCCAGTAGCCCGCTGGTGTGCGCCAGCAGGTGGCGCGGCGTGATCGCGCCCTTGCGCCACAGGGCGGGGCGCGGTCGCCGACGCAGGCCACGGCCCCGGAAACAGCCGCGCCGCCGCGCCGTCTGCAAGCACCGTTCGGACTTCGTCTTCAATTTGGGCCGCCCGACTTTCCAAAAGGGTCTCCTGAGAGCGTGTCCAGAAACTCCGCGGGAGTCCCCCAGGACTGAAGTCCTGGGCTGGGAAGTGCAGACTGCCCGCCTCCGCGGGCGCAGAAGTGTTCGGCAAGCCCTTTCCTCGCCCGCGGAGGCGGGCAGAATGTTCTTTCCAGGCCAGGACTTCAGTCCTGGGAAGACTCCCTATACACGCTCCGGCGATGGGGAAACGTCCGCGCGTCAGGCCGCCCCCCGCCCTTCGGACCGCTCCCACTCCTCCCGACGGATGGCGTAGATGCGGCACGTCTTGCCGTCATACTCGGCGTCCCCGTCATAGGTCATCCCGTTTTTGTCGGCGATGCGGGTCGAGGTGGCGTTGCCGGGGTCGATGATCGAGATCAAGCGCGGCACGGCCAGGCGCGCGAAGCCCCAGTCGCGGCAGGCGCGGGCCGCCTCCGTCGCCAGGCCCTGGCCCCAGTAGGCGCGGGCCAGTTTGTAGCCGACCTCGACCTCTTCCCTGCCCGCGAGGGTCTGCGGGATCAGGCCGCAGAAGCCGATGAAGCGGTCCTCGCCCTTGTGAATCACGGCCCAGGGGCTGAAGCCGTACTGCTCTTGGAGATCGATGAAATAGCGCACGCCGCGCTCCGCCCACTCGCGCGACCGCGGCCCCGAGGCATAAAAGCGCATCACCTCGGGGTCGGCCTCGATGGGGGCGAAGGCGTCCAGGTCCTCGGGGCGGAACACGCGCAGGCGCAGGCGGTCGGTTTCGAGGATGGTGTCCGCGCCCCCGGCGGCGTCCGTGCTGTTTGAGTGCGTCGTCATACAGTGGCCTCCCTGCTGACAGTATAGCACGCAGGCGGCCTATTCGCGGCGCGGGGAAGGGGCGGGCCGTCACTTCTTGGACCGCGTCAGCGTCCCCACCGCGATGGGACGGAACGCGGGGGCCGCGCCCGGCGCGGCCCTCTCGAAGCGCACCCCCAGCGCCTGCGGACCCGAGGCCGTGTAGGTGAGGCGGAACGCTGGCGCACCCGGCGATGGGTCGCTGTCGAACTCGACCAGGCGGCCCGGCTCGACCCGCGCCGCCGTGTACTGGATGACGTGGCCCCCGCTGTCGGTGTAGACGGCGTGCAGCCGCCCGTCCGACGCCTGCGGGTAGATCAGCATCAGCACATCCATCGACGAAGCGGGCCGCCCTGCGCCAGCGGGGATGTCGGTGTGGTCGCGCCGCACCAGGACGTGTCCGCCCAAGTCGGCCTGGATCGAGGAGCGCCCCGTGGCCCGGCCCGCGTCGGTGGTCCCGCCGCCGACCCAGTCGCCGACCAGGAACTCAACGGGAGAAAATGGCGACGGCGACGCCTGTCCCTGGGCGTGTCCGCCGCAGGACAAGGACGCGGCGAGGAGCGACAGCGTGACGAGTGTCTTGTTCCTGTTCATCCTCATCTCCTGTGTTCAGCGGGCGAGCGGGCTGTACATCTCGATCAGGTTTCCCTCGGGGTCGCGCAGGTGCGCGGTGCGGATGCCCCAGTCGGGGCGGTCCTGGGGCGGCGTCAGGAACACCACGCCCTTGGCCTGCAGCGCACCGACGGCCTCGTCCACGTCGGCCACTTCAAAGACCAGCGCGGCCTTGTCCCGCCCGTCGGCGGGCGCGGCGTCCGGGCCGACGGCGGCCTCCATCAGTTCGCTCTGGAACAGGGCGAGGGATGCGCCGCCCGTGTCGAGATCGGCGTACACGTCGTCCGCGCCGCCGAAGGTGGGCGCAAGCCCGAGCGTGTCGCGGTAGAACAGGAACGAGGTCGGGAAGTCCTTGACCAGCAGGCGGGTGTTGGCGAGTTTCATGGCGGCTCCTTGGCTTGGGCGGCAAACTTATGTTCGCCCTGCGCCATTATACCAGGCGAGCGGGAGGTTGTCAACGCCGCGGCTCGGGCCGTGCCGGGCGAGGCCGCAGAACGGCCCCCACGCGGCGGGCGCGGCGAGTCAGTCACCCAGGGCTGAACCCCTGGGCTACGGAGTGCAGATTGCCCGAGGGCAAGGGTGCC
>CAXUCQ010000228.1:0-1143 GCA_964249295.1 uncultured Armatimonadales bacterium
TCCCAACCCCCCCCGACAGCCGCTTGCCTTTCCGCGCCCACAGCGGTACACTGTCCCCATGAACATGAAGTCGACGCTCCAATCGCCGCGAAGTCCCGAACAGTTCTACGACACCATCCGAACTCAGGTCGAAACGCCGGAACACATCGGCAGGCTCATCGTCATGGATTTGAGCAGCGGCGACTATGAGACCGACGACAGCCGCGACGACCTCGGACTGGAAGCGTCACGACGCCTCCAACAGCGTCATCCCGGCGCATCCCTCCACGCGCTCCGCATCGGCTACCGCACCGCCGCTTCCTTTTGCGGCTCCCTGGAGCGGGCGGAGGACCAATGACCGGCCCCGTCTCTCAGAAGCAGTCCGACGGAGAGAAATATGCCGTGAATGTCGCCAAGTCGCTGGCCGATCCGCATCTGGCGGCGCTCCGGCGCGGAGCCTTGTCCGAGACGCATGTCACCCCACTCACGGCTTTTGTTGAAGAACTGCGGCTTCTCGCACCCGCCGGAGTACCCGACTTCGACCCTCTGGACGGAGGCGTGAACGCCGAATGTGTTCTTTTGCTCGAGGCGCCTGGATCGAAAGCGGTCGGCTCGGGCTTCGTCTCACGGGACAACCCGGACGAGACCGCAAAAAATCTCTTCGATCTGAACATAGAAGCCGGCCTCGCACGGCAGCGCACCGTGATCTGGAACGCCGTGCCTTGGTATCTCGGCACGGGCAGCCGCATCCGCGCGGCGGGCGGAGCCGATCTCGCGTCTGCGGAGGTCCCTCTTCGGCGGCTGCTTGCCATGCTTCCAAAACTGCGGGTGATCGTACTGCTGGGACGCAAAGCGCAGCGTTTCGCGGGCGTGGTTCAATCCATCACTCCCGGCATTGAGGTGCTGCATTGCCCGCACCCCAGTCCACTCTCACTCAACGGAAGGCCAGCGCGGCGGTCGGAGGTCCTGAGTTGTCTCGGCGCAGCCGCTTCAATCCTGACCGAATCGGGCCATACAAGGATCGACCCGACTGACGACACTATCGCCGACCCTGCTCCACCGAGTCTTCCCCCCCCCCGCCTGATGGTTGACAGCGTGGTGGGCAACCCACTATAATCCCCACCAGCCAACGCCGGCGGACCCCTTCATTCGCCAACGCCAGAC
>CAXUCQ010000228.1:1153-5328 GCA_964249295.1 uncultured Armatimonadales bacterium
TCCTGAGTTGTCTCGGCGCAGCCGCTTCAATCCTGACCGACTCAAATCGGGTCACAAGGGATTAACCCGACTGACGACACTATCGCCGACCCTGCTCCACCGAGTCTTCCCCCCCGCCTGATGCTTGACAGGTTGGTGTCCAACCCAGTATAATCCCCACAAGCCAACGACGGCGCACCCCTTCTTTCGCACACGCCAGACTGCGCAAACGACACAAGGCCGTAAGCCCCCGCTTCTAGCCCTCCCTACTACAATCAATACTTACAACCATTACTTCGGCGCGTCACGAGGTGTACGATGAACGCAGGCACAGCACAGCGGTATGCACGGTGGGTTGGGGCGCTGTATGTCATCACGATCGTGGCGGGCGGCTGGGGCGAGGCACACGTGCCAGGCACGCTGCTCATCGGCAACGATGTGGCCGGGACCGCGCACCGGCTGGCGAGTTCGGTGGGGATTTTTCGGGCCAGCTTCGCCGCTTACCTCATCGAAGCTGCCTGCGACATCACGCTCAACGTGCTGCTCTATGCGCTGCTCCGGCCCGTGAGCCGCACCTTGGCGTTGCTGGCGGTGTGTTTCGGGCTGATGGCGACGTCGGTTTATGCCGCCGGAGAGATATTCTACTTTGCCGCCGCGCTGCCGGCGGTGGATGCCGATGTTGCCCGCGTCATCTCGCCGGAGGCCAGGGCGACGCTCACCTACCTCTGCCTCACGATCTATGGGTACATCAACGGCATCTTCGCCGTGTTCTATGGCACCGCGGCGGTGGTGCGCGGGTGCCTGATTCTGCGTTCCGGCTATCTGCCGCGCGCTCTGGGCGCTCTGTTCATCGCCGGCGGCGCCGGCTTCATCGCCAAGAACTTTCTAGTGGTCGTCACGCCGCAGTACGACCTGCCCTATGTCCTTCTCCCCATGTTCCTGGCGACGGCATCCTGGACGCTTTGGGTGCTGATCAAGGGCATCGATCGCGCGCAATGGGACGCGAGGCAGGCGCTGACTACTGCTGGAACCAGTGGTCGGGCCATTTAGTCACGATGGCCTTGTGGGACAACTTGTGGCTCAATAGCGGAGAGGGGCCGGGGGGAGGGGTCTCTCCCCATCCGCGAACTCTTGACACGCCCCCGCAAACCCAGTATAATCCCCACAAGCCAACGACGGCGCACCCCTTTCTTTAGCTCTTTCGCGCACGCCCAAACGACCTCAGGCCGGGAGCCTCCCGCTCCCGGCCCATCCCGCGCCCCGTTTCGCCGCAAAAGGATCACCATGACGCCACGCCTCCTCCTGCCCACGCTCGCCCTCCTGCTCAGCGCAGCGGCGGCGGTCCACGCCCAGACCCCACAGAACAAGTTCTCGTTCGCCACGACGCCCGGCCAGTTGCCCAAGACCGTCGTGCCGACCCACTACACGCTCACGCTCGCGCCCGACCCCAAGACACTGACGTTCACCGGGGCCGAGACGGTCAGCATCAACGTGTCCGCCCCGTCCCCGACCATCACGCTTAACCAGTTGGGGCTGGCCGTCACGTCGGCGACGCTGCAAGGGGCGAAAAACACGCCCGCGCTTGCCCCCGCCGTCAAGACCGACGACACGGCGCAGACGCTGACCCTGACGTTCCCCCGTCCCGTCGCGCCCGGCGCTTATACGCTCGCGCTGCGCTATTCGGGCAAAGTCGGCGATCAAAGCCAGGGCCTGTTCGCCGTCAAGTACACCACGCCCGCCGGCACGCCCAAGCTGATGTTCGGGACGCAGATGGAGCCGACCGACGCCCGCCGGATGTTCCCCGGCTGGGACGAACCCGCGTTCAAAGCGACTTATCAGATGACCGCCGTCGTGCCGAGCACGTTCATGGCCGTTTCCAACACGCCCATCGTCAAAGAAACGTCGCTGCCCGGCGGGCTGAAAAGCGTGTCGTTCGCGCCCACGCCGCCCATGGCGAGCTACCTGGTCGTCCTGTGCGCCGGCGAGTTCGAGGCGTACACGGGCGAAGCGGCGGGGGTCAAGCTGCGCGTCGTCACGACCGAGGGCAAAAAGGCCCAGGGCGCGTATGCCATGAGCGTCATGGAGAAGATCCTGCCCTACTACAACCAATACTTCGGCGTCAAGTACCCCCTGCCCAAGTTGGACCTGATCGCCGTGCCGGGCGGGTTCCAGGGCGCGATGGAGAACTGGGGCGGCATCACCTACAACGAGAGCATCATCCTGTACGACCCCAAGACGTCGTCCGAGGCCACCAAGCAGACCATCTTCAACGTCGTCAGCCACGAGACCGCGCACCAGTGGTCGGGCGACCTCGTCACGATGGCCTGGTGGGACAACCTGTGGCTCAACGAGGGCTTCGCGTCTTGGATGGCCGACAAGGCCAGCGACCATTTCAACCCCCAATGGCATGTTTTAGATCTGGCCGTCTACCAGAAGGACGCTATCCTCGATTCGGACAGCTACACCACGACCCATCCCATCCAGCAGGCCGTCGCCGATCCCACCCAGGCCGACGCCGCCTTCGACGAGATCACCTACCAGAAGGGCGAGGCCGTGATTCGGATGTTCGAGACCTATCTCGGCCCCGACGTGTTCGAGGCCGGCATCCAGAAATACATGGCCGCCCACAAATACTCCAACACGACCACCGCCGACCTGTGGGACGCCCTGGGCGCCGCTTCGGGCAAGCCGATGGCCCAGATCGCCGCCGGCTGGACCGAACAGCCCGGCTTCCCCGTCGTCTTGGCCGCGCCCGCCGCCGACCGCGCCCTCACGCTGACCCAGCAGCGGTTCACGGTGGACACGGCCAGCCCCGCGCCCGAAACCTGGCAGGTCCCGGTCGCCTACGCGCCCACCACGACCACGGGCGACGCCCTGGCGTCCACGACCCTGCTTGGGGACCGGCCCGCCACGATCAAGCCCGGCGGGGCCAACGACGGGCCGCTCAAGCTCAACGCCGGCAACAAAGGCTTCTACCGGGTGCAGTACGCCCCCGCGCTGTTCAAGCCGCTGGCCCAGCAGGTCGAGACTCTCGCCCCCGCCGACCGCGTCGGCCTGCTCGGCGACACCTGGGCCTTGGCAAAAGTGGGCCGCGTCTCCGTCGCCGACTACCTGGACCTGGTCCAATCCGCCCGCGCCGACACCAACCTGTCGGTCAACGCCCAGATTCTGGGGTCTCTGGGCGAGATTCACACCCTCGAACGCGGGCAGTCCGGTCAGGCCGCCTATGAGTCGTACCTGCGCGGCATCCTCGCGCCCCGATTTGCCGCCGTCGGCTGGGACGCTCGGCCCGGCGAGAGCAGCGACACGGCCCTGCTGCGTTCGAGCCTCATCACGAACCTGGGCGACCTGGGCGACCCCGCCATCCTGGCCGAAGCGCGCCGCCGCTTCGCCGCGTATGTCAAAGACCCCAACTCGTTGCCCGCCGACCTGATCGGCCCCGTGCTGGGCATCGTCGCCCGATACGCCGACCAGCCGACCTACGACCAGATCCACGCGCTGGCCCAGCACGCCACCGACTACCGCCAGAAGCAGCGCTTCTACGCCGCCCTGACCGCCGCACACGACCCGAAACTGGCCCAGGAGAGCCAGAACCAGGCCCAGACGGAACTGGCCGCCGTCCCGACCGCCTCCTTGCAGATGATCGCCGGCGTGGCCTTCCGCGGCGAGCAGCCCGACCTGGCCCTGGCCTTTTTCCAAAAGAACCAGGATGCCCTGATGGCCCATCAGGACGCCCTGACCCGCGTCTTCGCCGTTCCCACCCTGTATGGCGCGTTCAGCGATGCGGCCCACGCCGACGCCCTCGAGTCCTACGCCAAGGCCAACCTGCCCCCCGACGCCGCCCCGCAGATCGCCAAGACCGCCGCCCGCATCCGCTTCGACGCCGCCCTCAAGGCCCGCGCCCTGCCGGACGTGGACCGCTGGGTCGCCGCGCAGGGGAAAACGGCCTCCGCCCGCTAGGACGCATCAGCGCAGACAAGTAGGGCTGCACCGGCGCAGACGCGAAAAGCCCCCGCAGGACATCGGTCCTGCGGGGGCTTTTTTCACACCAGACTCCTTGAAATACAGCGCGTGGGCGAGACAGGGCGGGGGAACCCCGCCCCTACCCCGGACGACGGCCCGGATTGTAGGGGCGAGGTCCCCTCGCCCTTCTTCCTTGCCCGAAGACTTACGCAAAAGGCCGCTACACTCCTACA
>CAXUCQ010000229.1:0-5319 GCA_964249295.1 uncultured Armatimonadales bacterium
TTCTTTGTGTCTGTGCCGGACGCCGACTACTCGGCGCGGTGGCCGATCACGCCTTCGTGCGTGTGCGCCGTCGCTTCGCCCGCCTGCGCCAGTTCTTCCGGCGTGTCGTCCTCGCCCCGGCCGTCGTCCTCGTCATCGAGTCCCACCACCGGCAGGTATTCGATCTCGGCCACCGGCTCGGTCTGCCCGCCCGGTCCATCCGGCTTTTGCTCCGGGTCTCGCCCTTGTTCGGCCATGTCTTTTTCCTTTCCCCCTCGACTGTGCGGGCGCGGGGCCTCACACGGGCATTATTCGCTTCCTGCCGGTGTTCCAAACCACCGGGGGCGTCTTCCCTGTCTAAAAGGTATCATGGAGTACCAGGGGGAGAGGACCGCATGGCAAACTATCACAGCGAGATGACGCCGGAGGCGCAGGCGGTGGCGGGCGCGACGGGCATCGCCGCCGGGTGGCTGCAGGGGGAGAAGAGCGGGGCGCGCTACCAGATCGGGTGCGACGAGTGCGGGTTTTATTCGGCGGAGCGGCTGTCCGCCGAGGCGCTCGCATCGGCGACGGTGGACTTGGAGCCGCTGGTACAGCGGCGGGTCAAGGCCGAGTTCGCGCGGCGGGCGGCGGAGAACGGGTGCGCGCACTGGCCGGCGTATCTGCGACTGCTCCGCGAGGCGCGGGACCGCGCGGATGGGGCTGCCTGACATCCTGCCGAGACGCCGCCTTGTGGGGTAGACTGAGTCATGCCCAAGAAACCAAAGCCTGCGCCGTTCGGCAAGCCGCCCCGGCGGGACGCGCCCTCGAATAAGGCGCGAAAGCTCCAACCCGGTCCGGCAGCGCAGAAGCCGACCGACGCCCCAGCGCCGCGGACGGCCCCGAAGCCGCCGACACTCCCCACGAAGCCGCCCACGACGAAGGCTGCGAAGACGGCGGACACAGCGCCAAGTAAGACGGCCGTCGGCAGAAAGACCGCTGCCGCTGCCGCCCGTCACGCGAAGGCGGTCCCACAGGACCCGCCGGAGCCGGTCGCGCTACCGGCGTTTTCGGAACTGGGCCTGTCGGAGCCGGTCGCGCGGGCGGTCAACGACCTGGGGTTTGAGATGCCGACGCCGATCCAGGCGCGGGCGATCCCGCCGCTGCTGGCCGGGCGTGATTTGATCGGGCAGGCGCAGACGGGGACGGGCAAGACCGCCGCGTTCGCCCTGCCCTTGATCCAGAAGTGCGACGCCGGTCGCGTGGAGACGCAGGCGCTGGTGCTGGAGCCGACGCGGGAACTGGCGGTGCAGGTGGCGGGGGGCATCCACGACCTGGCGCGGCACACGGGTCTGCGCGTCGTGCCGGTCTACGGCGGGCAGCCGCTGGATCGGCAGTTCCGCGCCCTGCGCGACGGGGCGCAGATCGTGGTCGGCACGCCGGGCCGGATTTTGGACCATCTGCGGCGCGGGACGCTGTCTTTGGAGCACGTCCGGTTCTGCGTACTGGACGAGGCCGACGAGATGCTGGCCCTGGGCTTCCTGGAGGACATGGAGGCGATCCTGGCCGCGCTGCCCGACCCGCGCCAACTGGCGTTCTTTTCGGCGACGATGCCGCCGCGCATCGCGGCGCTGACGAGCCGTTTCTTAAAGGACCCCGTTCACATTGCTATCGACGTGGGGCGGCGGACGGTCGAGAACACGAACCAGACTTACTATGAGGTCGCGCCGGGCCGGAAGATGGAAGCGCTGGCGCGCGTGCTGGACATGGAGACGCCGGGTCCGACCATCGTCTTCTGCCGGACCCGGCAGGAGACCAACGATCTGGCGGACGCCCTGCGGCTGCGCGGCTACAGCGCCGAGGCCCTGCACGGGGATCTGGGACAGCCGGACCGGGACCGGGTGATGCGCCGCTTCCGGGAGGGGCTGGCCGACCTGCTGGTCGCGACGGACGTGGCGGCGCGCGGGCTGGACATTGAGACCGTGACGCACGTCATCAACTACGACATCCCGTGGGACGTGGAGCAGTACATCCATCGCATCGGGCGCACGGGCCGCGCGGGGCGCACGGGCGACGCGATCACTCTGGTCGAGGGGCGCGAGCGGCGTCAACTGAAAGCCATCGAGCAGATGATCGGGGTCTCGATCAAGCCCGCGCGCATCCCCACGGCGGCGGACATCGCCGCGCGCCGCCGGGACCTGTTCCGCGAGTCGCTGCGGGAAACGCTGGAGGCGCGCGGGTTCGACGACTATCTGGCGACCGTAGAGGCTCTCTCGGACGAGTACGACACGTCCGAGGTCGCGGCGGCGGCCCTGCAGATGCTGTGGGACAGCCGGCACAGCGGTCCCGAAGAGGCCGCCGAGGAACTCAACGCCGACTCGGAGCGCCCCGAGGTGGGCATGACGCGGCTGTTCATCGGCCTGGGCCGCAAGGACGGCCTGCGTCCGGGCGACCTGGTGGGGGCGATCAGCAACGAGGCGGGCCTGACGGGCCGCGCCATCGGCGTGATCGACATCCTGGACCGGACGGCGTTCGTCGAAGTCCCCACGCCCGAGGCGCAGAACGTCGTCTCGGTGCTGCGGCGGGCGACGATCCGTGGCCGTCCGGTCAAGGTGGAAGTCGCAAGGCCTGGGCGGTGAGGCCTCGCCTCAAGAACCCACCTCCTTGCTTCGCAGGGGTCCTCCCGAGACGGGAGGACGGGCTGTACATCAATCGAGAGGCTTGCTCGGCTCACACGGCGCATCGCAGAACCTACCGTCGGAGCGGAGAAGGCCTTGTCCACCACAGCCCCGTCCTCCCGTCTCGGGAGGACCCCTGCGAAGCAAGGAGGTGGGTTCTTGAGGCGAGGCCGTCCCTTGACATTGGCCCGCGCGTCCGCTACACTGCGCTATGCGTGTCGTGTTCTTGCTGCTGTTCGCATTGGCCGGGCCGCTCGCGGCGGGGGCGCAGACGCCGCCCCCGGCTGCAGCCGCCGCAACGCCGACTGCAGGAACGGCGGCGCTCAGCGTCACGGACGCCGAGCGGCAATACTTTGAGCTGGGAGACGTGCTGGCGAAAGCGGCCTTCGCCGCCGAGCCGTTGGCCCAGCGGACGCGGCAGGTCTCGCGGGCGGGCATGAGCGACGCCCAACTCGCGCAGATCGCGGAACTCGCCCCGGAGGCGCTGCGGGCGCGGGACGGCGCGGGCGCGCTGCTGTCGCGCGCGGCGACGCTGCTTCAGGGGCTGAAAGCGCCTGACAGAGTGCTCACCCCGATCTCCGCGCTGGCCGCGCGGCTGGCGAAGCCGCTCGCGCCGACCGGGCCTGCCCGGCAGATCGCCACGCTCTCCCCCGACGCGGCGACGGTGCTGGCAGCGCTCGACGAGTCGGCCCGTCTGTCCAACATCCTTGACAGCCGGGCGCTGCAAGCGTGGACGACCGGCCCCGCCAGCAACGCCACCGGACGGGTCTGGTACGCGGAAGGGCTGATGGCGGGCGTCGCGGACGTGGCGACGACCCTAAGCCGGCCCGATCTGCTCCCGCCGACGGCGGACCTGGCGACCGACCTGCGCGGTCTGCGGGACTGGCTCTCGCTGCGCCTGCCGGAGTCCCCCACCCCGGACCAGACGGCGCTCCAGACCGGCATCGACACATTCCTCCAGCAGACCTCCGCCAAGGGCAAGCGCCCCAAGCCGCTGACGCTGACACAGATGCGCGGCCTGGGCGAGATCAGCCGTATTCTCCAGGCACAGATCCTGCCGCCGGACAGCCCGGCCGCCGGGCCGCAGAACGCCACGGAAGGCTCCGGCGACAAAAAAGGCGACCCGTCAGGGTCGCCTTGAAACTGCCCGGCCCTTCCAGACCCTTTGCGTTTGGCTACTTGTGGACGCTCTCGCCTTTGACGTCCTGGGCGGCTTCCATAATGGCTTCGGACAGCGTCGGGTGGGCGTGGATCGTGTGCATCAGCTCTTCGATGGTCGACTCGAGCTTGATCGAGACGCAGGCCTCGTGGATCAGGTCGGTCGCGTGCGGGCCGATGATGTGGACGCCCAAGATCTCGCCGTACTTGGCGTCGGTGACGATCTTGACGAAGCCGATGTTCTCGTTGATCGCCATGGCCTTGCCCAAGGACTTGAACGTGAACTTGCCGACCTGGACGTCGAAGCCCTTGTCGCGGGCCTGCTGCTCGGTCAGGCCCGTCGAGGCGATCTCGGGTTCGGTGTAGACGCAGTTGGGGATCGCGCGCCAGTCCATCTTGGTGGGGTGGCCCAGGGCGTTGTCGGCGGCCACTTCGCCCTCGCGGGTGGCGACGTGGGCCAGGCCGCCGGCGTAGGTGCCGTGGAAGGGCTGGTCGTGGGCGGCGACATCCCCGATGGCGTAGATGTGCGGGACGTTGGTGCGCAGAAAGTCATCGGTGGGGATGGCGCGTCCGTCGAACGTGACGCCGGCCGCTTCCAGGCCGACGCCGTCGGTGAAGGCGCGGCGGCCCACGGCGACGAGAATTTTGTCGAACTCCAATTCGCCGTCGCCGGTCTTCTCGCTGACGTACTTGAGCTTTTTGCCCGGCACGTCCACGGCGACCACTTTGGTACTCGTCATGAACTTGACGCCCTGCTTGGTCAGCAGCTTGGTCAGCTCGGCGGACAACTCGGGGTCGAAGGGCGGCAGGATGCTGGGGAGGAACTCCAGCACGGTGACTTCGGACCCCAGCCCGCGGTAGGTGTAGGCGAACTCGCAGCCGATGACGCCGCCGCCGATGATCGCCAGGCGCTTGGGGACGTCCGGGGCCGAGACGGCCTCGTTGCTGGTCCAGACGGTGGTCGCGCCGAGCCTGCCGTCGAGTTTGCGCCGGCGGGCCTCGGCGTTGGTGATGAACACGTCGGAGTCACTGCCGCCGCCGTCTAGGCCTTGGATGGTTACTTTAGCCGGGACGCTGCCGGTCGCGACGATGACATTGGCCGCCGTGACGGTCTCCGTCGTGCCGTCTTCTTTGGCGACTTCAATGGTGTGCGGGTCCGTAAACTTCCCCTTGCCCTTGATGTACCGAACGTTGTTCTTTTTGAACAGGAACTCGACGCCGCTGACCAGGGTCTTGACGACCTTGTCCTTGCGGGCCATGAGGGCGCCGAAGTCGTAGCCGACCTCGCCCTGGATGGTCAGGCCGAAGTCGGCCCCGTGCCGGGCCTGTTCCAGTGCGGCCACGCTGCCGATCATGGTCTTGGTGGGGATGCAGCCCCAGTTGAGACAGGTCCCGCCCGCCGCGTCGAAGTCGATGCAGACGACCTTCGCGCCGTGCTTGGCGGCGTGGATCGCCGCCCGATACCCGCCCGGCCCGCCGCCGATCACCACCAGGTCTGCGTCATACTGCGCCATTTCCGTTATCC
>CAXUCQ010000230.1:0-1701 GCA_964249295.1 uncultured Armatimonadales bacterium
GTCCCAGATGAAGCCCGACAAGGCCCAGATCACCGTCGGCCTGCTCGGGCTGGGCGTCGTCGGCAGCGGCACACTGCGTGTGCTCACCGAGAACGCCGACGCCATCGGGCGCAAGGTCGGCGCCCCCGTCGTCGTCAAAAAGGCCGCCGTGCGCGACCTGCACAAGCGGCGCGACGCCCCCGTGCCGCCCGGCCTGCTCACGGACAACCCAGACGACGTCATCGACGACCCCGAGATCGACATCCTGTGCGAACTCATCGGCGGCGTCGAACCGGCCCACGACTACGTCCTGCGCGCCCTGCGGAACGGCAAGAACGTCGTCACCGCCAACAAAGAAATGATGGCGAAGGCCGGTCACGACCTGCTGCGCGAGGCCGAGACGCGCCGTCTGGACTTCAGTTTTGAGGGCAGCGTCGGCGGCGGCATCCCCATCATCCAGCCGCTGAAAGAGAGTCTGGCCGCCAACCGCTTTTCCGAGATCATCGGCATCGTCAACGGCACCACCAACTACATCCTGTCCAAGATGGCGAGCGAAGACGCCGACTTCGCCGACGTGCTCGCCGAGGCGCAGGCCCACGGCTACGCCGAGCCGGACCCGACCAACGACATCGAGGGCTTCGACGCCCAGTTCAAGACCGCCATCCTCGCCTCCATCGCCTTCACGACCAAGATCGACGTGGCCGACATCTACGTCGAAGGCATCACCAAGATCGCCAAGCGCGACATGGAGGTCGCCCGCTCCCTCGGCTATGTCATCAAGATCGTCGGCATCGGCCAGGACCTGGGCGACGCCGTGCAGGTCCGCGTCCACCCCGTCCTGCTGCCCCAGTCGCACCCGCTGGCGTCCGTCAACGACGTTTACAACGCCATCTATCTGCGCGGCGACGCCGTCGGCGACGCCATGTTCTACGGGCGCGGCGCCGGCAGCCTGCCCACCGGCTCAGCCGTCGTCGGCGACATCATCGGCACGGCCCGCAACATCCTGAACGGCTCCACGGGCCGCCTGGGCTGCACCTGCTATGAGCGCAAGCCCGTCCGGCCCATCACCGAACTGGAGACCGGCTACTACGTCCGGCTGCTGGCCCACGACCGGCCCAAAGTGCTCGCCTCGCTCGCCTCCGTCTTCGGCGACTTCGACGTCAGCATCGCCAGCGTGGTCCAGCGCGCCCTGCCCGACGGTGACGCCGAGATCGTCTGGATCACCCACCGCTGCAAGGAAGCCAACCTGCGCTCGGCCCTCGACGTGATCGGTCGTCTGCACATCGTCTCCGGCGTCCAGAACTGGATTCGCGTCGAAGAGTGACCGCATTCGCATTTTTGCTAAAACGAACCGTCCGGGGCCTCCTATGCACCTCGTCTCTGAAAACCTGTCGCGCGAGCTGAACGGCAAGATTTGGGCCTCGCTCATCTCGCCGCGCCCCATTGCCCTGATCTCCACACAGGACGAAAACGGCGTGCCGAACATCGCGCCGTACAACTCCTACGCCGGACTGGCGACGCACCCGCCCATGCTCGGCGTCTCGTTCAGCCGGCCCAAAGGCGGCGGCGAGAAGCACACCCTCGCCAACATCAAGCGCGCCGGCGTTTTCGTCGTCAACCTCGTCCCGCGCTTCCTAGCCGACCTGATGAACAAGAGTGCCGAGGGCGACGCCGCTGTGGACGATTTCGCCCGGCTGGGCCTCAGCCCCGCGCCGTCCGAGA
>CAXUCQ010000230.1:1743-5302 GCA_964249295.1 uncultured Armatimonadales bacterium
CGCTGCCGCCCTCCCAGTGCGAGTTCGTCGTCGGCCAGATCACAGGCGTTTACATCCGTGACGAATACGTCAAACCCGATGGGACGTTCGACCCCATGGCCGCCGACCTGCTTTGCAGCATCGGCGCCGAGGATTACCTGTCCCTGAACGGCGAAAGCCTGTTCCTGCCGAAGACCTGGGGCTGACGGACCGCTATGCGACAAGGCATCATCGAACACTACCGCGACTTCCTGCCCGTCACCGCGACGACGCCCGTCGTGACACTTTGTGAGGGCGACACGCCGCTGATCCCGGCCCCACGGCTGGCGGCGGCGATCTCGCCGAACCTCAAGCTGTTCCTCAAGTTCGAGGGCATGAACCCGACGGGGTCGTTCAAGGACCGGGGCATGACGCTGGCCGTGACCAAGGCCGTCGAGGAAGGCTCCCGCGCCGTGATGTGCGCCTCCACCGGCAACACCAGCGCCGCCGCCGCCGCCTACGCCCGGCGGGCCGGCATCGACTGCGTCGTGCTGCTGCCCCACACCGACGTCGCCCTGGGCAAACTGTCCCAGGCGCTCATCCACGGGGCCAAGGTCGTCGCCATCGAGGGGACGTTTGACGACGCGCTCGCTCTGGTCCGCGAGGTCACCGCCAAGTACCCGATCACCATCGTCAACCATGTCAACCCCTATCGCATTGAGGGCCAAAAGACCGGCGCGTTCGAGGTCTGTGACGCACTGGGCGACGCCCCCGACTTCCACGCCCTGCCCGTCGGCAACGCCGGCAACATCACGGCCTATTGGAAGGGCTACAAAGAATACAAGGCCGCAGGCCGCTCCACCAGGCTGCCCCGGATGATCGGCTTCCAGGCCGCCGGGGCCGCGCCGATCGTGGACGGCGCCCCTGTCGCGCGGCCCGAGACCATCGCCACGGCCATCCGCATCGGCAACCCCGCGTCCTGGCAGAGCGCCCTCGCCGCCCGCGACGAGTCCGGGGGGCTGATCGACAAAGTCACGGACGACGAGATCCTCCAGGCCTACCAGATGCTGCCCACTCTGGAAGGCGTCTTCGTGGAGCCGGCGTGCGCCGCGCCCGTCGCGGGCCTGCGCAAGCTGGCGGCGGCGGGCTACTTCGACGGCGCGGACGGCGCAAGCGTCGCCATCACCCTGACCGGACACGGGTTGAAAGACCCGGACCGGGCGATCAAGACGGCGGCCAAGTGGAGCAGCGTGCCGGCCACGCTGGACGCCGTCGTCCGCGCTTTGGAGTTCTGACGCATGGACACCTACGACGGCAGCATGGCGGCACGCCAGGTCGAGGCCCTGAAAACGCTCCGGCGTCGCGAATGGAGCGTGCTGTCTGTGTTCCTCGTCTTCGCGCTGCTTGTCGCCGTCAACATCAAGCGGGTCGAGGTCAAGGGCATCTCGATGGAGCCGGCCTTTCACAGCGGGGACACCGTCATCGTGTGGAAGACCGCGCCCCGCGCCCGACTCAAGCCCGGTGACGTGATCGTGTTCCGCAGCGCCGACGGCGACGAACTCATCAAGCGCATCGTCTTTGTCGCCAACCCCGCGCCGCCGGTCCAGTTTCCACCGCCCGGCTTCCCGACCACGCTGCGGACGCCGAACGGAGCGGTCATCCCGCCCGGCGCTCCGCCTGAGATTTCGTTCCAGGGATACTTCACCGCCGTCGGCACGGGGGACAAGCCGACCCCGCTGCCGCAGAACGACATCTACGTGATGGGAGACAACATCATGCACTCCAATGACAGCCGTGACTTCGGCCCGATCAGCCCGAGTCAGATTCTCGGCAAGGTGGTCCCATGACGGAGCCGCTTCTGACCACGGAGATACCCGGCGTTCCCAAGTTCATCTCCGGCAAGGTGCGGGATGTTTATGACCTGGGTCGGACGCTGTTGCTGGTCGCCACCGACCGCATCTCGGCGTTCGACGTCGTTCTGCCCACCGGCGTCCCCGACAAAGGGCGCGTGCTGACTCAGCTTTCCCGCTTCTGGTTCGAGCGCACGGCGGACATCGTCCCGAACCACTTCCTCTCCGCCGACATGGACGCCGTCGGGCAGGCGCTGCACGACGCCGGGGCCACGGTCTCCCCGGAGATCGTTCAGATGCTGGAAGGCCGCACACTCCTCGTCAGGAAGTGTGACCCGCTGCCGCTCGAATGCGTCGTGCGTGGCTATCTCGCCGGCTCCGCCTGGAGAGACTATCGATCGCTGTTCGCCCACGGCGGCGAGGTCAACCTCTACGGCATCCCCGTCCCGGTCGGCCTGCGCCAATCCGACCCGTTCTCGACGCCTTTGTTCACCCCAGCCACCAAGGCACACGCCGGGCATGACGAGAACATCTCCCAAACACAAGCCGCCGAGATCGTCGGCAGCGAGCGCACAATGGAACTGAGACAGAAAAGCCTGTCCCTGTACCAGTACGCGCGCGAATACGCCGCCGGACACGGCCTCATCCTCGCTGACACCAAGTTCGAATTCGGCGTCTCCGGGGGCGAGTTGCTCTTGATCGACGAAGCCCTGACGCCCGACTCGTCCCGGTATTGGGAGGCATCACAATACAAGCCGGGTCGTCCGCAGCCGTCGTTCGACAAGCAGTTCGTGCGCGACTACCTGGAAACGCTGGACTGGGACAAGACCGCGCCCGGCCCCACTCTGCCGCCGGACATCATCGCGAAGACGGCAGACAAGTACCGGGAGGCCTACCGCCGGCTGACCGGCCAGGACTTACCTGTCTGTTAGGAGGCGCTTCAAGGAGGGGGCTGTGCGGCTTGAGCGGATCACAGAAGGCGAGATGCGGGAAACGCTCCAGCGGGCGCAGGAGATCGCGCAGCAACGTCCCGCCCTCAGCGATGACGAGTACGAGTCGTTCCTGCGAGCGGCGGAAGAGGTCGGCATCCCCCGTCAGGCCACGCTGCAGGCGCTGCGGGAGCGCCGGCTCATCCCGGAGCATCCACTCGCCCAGGACGACCTGGTATTCGCTCCTTCCGACGACGGAAACCTGTATGCCGCCATCATCCTCAGCGTTGACCGTGCGAGAGTCACCGCGCGCTTCTTCACGGGCGGCGTCCAGACATTCGCGCCCGGCGATGTCACACCCGCCTCATTCGTGCCGGGCCGCAAGCTCCAGTACAAGTACCCCGGTTTCGGCTGGCTCGGCGGCAGAGTCAGCCGCTACGACCCCATAACCCGCACCGTCTGGCTGACCTCAGTGTGGGACCAGCAGGAAGCAGAAGTGCCGCTGGCCCGTCTGCGTCTGGCCCCACGGAAGCAGGCTCGTACCCCCGCCGCGAATCCCTTGCTGTGGAAGCTGGGCCTGATCTGTGGAGGTGGCGGCACGCTTCTCGGCATCCTTCTAGACCATCTGCTTCGTTAAACGGAACCCACCTATGAAATACATCATGCTTGTTCCCGATGGCATGGCCGACCTGCCGCTGGACGAACTGGGCGGGCTGACGCCGATTTTTTTTTTTATTTATACGTAGTTCTACGAGATGTAGTAGTATGCGTTCGTCGGCAGCGTCCTGACCGTCCCGGCGGGGATGTACCCCGGCAGCGATG
>CAXUCQ010000231.1:0-5295 GCA_964249295.1 uncultured Armatimonadales bacterium
AAACAAGCCCTGGGCGCGGGCCAGCGCCGCCCAAGAGGGATGCGCCAGCAAAGTTAATTCATATCCGTCCGGCGGGTACAGGTCGCGCAGCGCCCGCGCCGACGGCAGCCAGAGCAGAAAATCGCCGATGCGGTCCAGGCGGATGACCAGGACTCGGGGCCGCCCGCCCGCGCGTCCGGGTCGCGCCGTCAGAAGCAGAAGGGCATCGGCGAGCAGCAGCATCGCCCCGCGCGCCCCCAGCAGGACCCGCTTGGCCTGGCGCCACCGCCGCGCGGCCCCCGAAAACCGTTTCCCCATTGTACCATCGTTCCCGCGAAAACAAAAGAAAGCCGCGCTACACCCGCCGCCGCGTCAGCCCCGCCCGACGGCCTGCCGGAAAACTTCTTCCAGCGCCCGGAAGTTGCGCGCCGCGTCGAAGCGCTCTTCGACGACCATCCGCCCCCGCCGGCCCATCTCACGCCGACGCGCCGGGTCGTCGATCAGGGTCGCCAGCGCCCCGGCCAGCTCCTCGCGCCGGCCCGGCGTGACCAGAAAGCCCGTCTCGCCGTCCGTGATGATCTCCGGGATCGCGCTCAAACGGCTCCCGACCGTCGGCAGCCCCGCCGCCATGGCTTCCAGGTACACCATGCCGAACGAGTCCCGGTAGGTCGGCATCACGAACACGTCGGCGCGGGCGTACAGCGCGTGCCACTCCGGGGAAAACGCCGCCACGCGGTGCAGATGCACGCGCGGATGGTCGACTCGGACCAGTGCCGTCGTCATCAAATCCAGCTCGGCCCGGTCGGCGAAACGGCGCACAAACACGTCCAGCAGGTCAGGCCCGCCTTTGCGCTCGAAATCATACCCCGCGAACAGCAGGCGCACCGGTCCGCCATCGCTGCGCTCCTCCCGACGCGCCAAGAACCGCCGCACATCGACGCCGGGGTAAACGACACACACCTTGTCGGGCGGAACGCCGTAATCCTCGCGCACGGACCGGGCCGCCCACTCCGACCACGCGACGACCCGCCGGGCCGCGCCGAACACGCGCCGGTCCAGCGCGACGTTGGGCGCGAACGTCCAGCGCCAGCGCGGGTCCGTCCGCTCCTCGGACAACTGCACGGCGGTCATGTCGGTCTGGATCACGGTCGGCGTCCGCCGCATCAGCCCCACGCTCGCGAAGCCCAGACTCTGCGGATGGACGTGCAGCAGCGAGTACCCGCCGCCGTGCAGCCGACGCGCCAGCAGGGATCGGGCCTCCACTGCCGGCCCGAAGTCGCCGCGCAGCCGGTGCAAATCCAGGTTCTGACGGCGCACCCAGGACGACTTCCGCTTGTCGTCCAGGACCAGCAGGCGGCGGACCAGCCGCAGCGGCCACCGCCGGTCTTCGTCCCACCAGACCGAGTCCAAGGCCCACTCCGGCGACCGCGCGAAGTGGGCGCGCATCGCCTGCGAGTACGTGCCGATCCCCAGATCGCGCAGCTGCAGGGACAGGACGCGCCATCGCTCTTCCGGCTCGGCCTCTCCCATCACGCGCCCCGCTCCGCGCCGAGCCTGAAAGACGCGCAAGCCGTCCCTGCCTCACTCCGGCGCCCGTGCAGGCGGGCGGTCTGCACTCCACAGCCCAGGGCTTCAGGCCTGGGCGCCGCCGCTCTCCCCACCTACAGTCCGCCGCGCAGCAGATTCGAGAGCGCGTTGAACGAGAAGAGCGCGCCGACTCCGCCGTAGATCGAGCCTGGCGTGTTGCTGTGATTGCGCTTCGGCACGATCAGGATGTCGCCGTCCTGCAGGTCGATGTCGCCGCCGCGCCGGTTGCGCACGACGTTGTCCTCGTTGACGGGGATGTACGTCGTCCTGCCGTCCGGCCCGGTCCGCACCACCGTCAGCGTCTTCATGTCGGCGTCGGGCGTCGGCGTCCCCGCCAGCGCCAGGGCTTTAGTCACCGTGACCGGCTCGCCGTCGGGCAGGCCGTAGACGCTGGGGCTGCGCACCTCGCCCCAGACGATGTACTTGGCGTTGTTCAGCGGCACGGCCAGGGTGTCGCCCGCCGCGACCGGCGTCTGGCCGACCGGGTCGGTCGCATCGAACAGGGTCGCGCGCCGCAGGTTGAGAAGACGAGTCTGCCCGTCGTGCGTCAGCTGCACGTGGGTGATGCCCGCGCTCGGCAGCATCCCGCCCGCCTGCGTCAGCATCGCCATCACCGTCGCCCCCTCGTGTCGGACGGGGTACTGACCCTCGTGGGCGACCTGGCCCCGGATCAGCACCATCGCCGTCGCCGGGTTGCGCGCCTGCATGATGAGCACGTCGCCTGGCCGCACCGGCGCGTTCAAGCTCGGGTCCGTCCCCTGCATCAGCCTGACCAGGTCGATGGGCCGGCCGACCGCGCCGCCGTCCGTGTACAGCGTGACGTCCGTCAATTCGTCGGCCTGGGCCGGGCCGCCGCTGTCGGCCAGCGCGTCGATGACCCGCATCCCCGGCAGGTACGGGTACTTGCCCGGCGCGCGCGCCGCGCCCAAAACGCTGACCTGGCGGACGTGCGCCTGCCGCACGCTGACCGTGACCTGCGGGTAGCGCAGCTGCCCCTTCAGGTCGCGCGTCAGCACGCCCGTCAGCGCGTCCTGGGACAGGTTCGCGGCCTGCACCGTCTTGTGGAAATAGCTGAACGTGCCGTTCGGCAGCACGGTCACGGACTTGTCGAACTCCGGGTGGCCCTCCACGGCGATGTCGACCTGGTCGTCCGGGGCCAGCCGGTAGTCGCCCGGAAGCACGGCAACAGCGTCCGGCGACCCGTCGGCGGCGGGCGCGGCGCCCGCGTCCGGCACGGGCAGCGGCGTCTGCGCCCTCGCGCCCAGGCAGACGACGCCGAGGACAATCGCCGGAAGCAGCTTTCTGAGGCGGGGAAAGGGCATGAACATCTTTGCTCCTAAAGAATGGGCGGCGACAGAGTTTGGGGGAAGACACGGAGACGCCGAGCGCCAGGTCCGGGGCGCGGCGGATCGGCTGCCGAGGGGCAGGATGTGCTTACAAGGAGGCACGGGCGCTGAGCGGGTCGTCATGGTCACAGGGGGCGCGTTTCACGGAACGCAGCAGGCGCCGCGCCAGCGCCGTCGAGAACAGCCGGACCGTCTCGGCCAGCACGCCCAGGTCGTCCCGCAGGGACCGAGTCTGGACGTAGTGCACGTCCATCGCCAGTTTGGTCGGCAGGATCTGCCGGATGTAGTAGTCCTCGCGGTTGGGCTTGTCCGCCAGCAGCAGTTCCTCGTACCGGAAGTGCAGCGTGGTCGGCCCCGTGATGCCGGGGCGCACCGCCAGTACCAGAGGACGCAGCGACGAGTCGAAATGTTCCACAAACCGCGGCACCTGCGGGCGCGGCCCGACCAGGCTCATGTCGCCCACCAGGACGTTGAAGAACTGCGGCAGCTCGTCCAGCTTGTTGCTGCGCAGGAACTGTCCCACGGGCGTGACGCGCGGGTCGTCGGCGCTCGTGACCGCCGGCCCCTGCCGGTCCGCGTCCATGTACATGGTGCGGAACTTCCAGATCAGGAACAGCCGCCCGTCCCGCCCGACGCGCTTCTGCCGGAAGATGGCCGGCCCCGGCGACGTGCAGGCGATCCACAGCGAGATGACAAAAAGAACCGGGGAAAGCAGAACGACGACCACGACGGCCACAACAATGTCCAGCACGCGCCGCAGCGTCGGGTTGTCGCCTGATTGGGGCATCGCAGGTCCATATGCGGTTGGCACCATGGCTCAGTAGACTCCAGCCGTTGTCGTGACGATCACGCAGGCTTTCTCGTGGCGGCGTCGCCCGTCCGCGGCGGAAAAAAAGGTCTGGGACGAGTCGGCGGCGCGAAGGGATGTTCGTTCGCGCCGAGGAGAGAAGAGGTTCCTCTATGCCGGACTCGTAGTAGTATACACCATGCGCATCAAGATTTCAGCAGGATTCCCGTCGGAAGAAAGTGCATCACGGAAAAAAGTTGTCGCAAGACACGACACTCGCCGCGTCGTGGGCCGTCGCCTCCGGGTGTCCCCGCTCCCCATTGTTCCGCATTCTGGGTATACTAGGGACGAAAAAATTACAACGGAGTTCAACGCCACCATGCCCTATCTGATTCTGGTCCGCCACGGCGAGTCCCAGTGGAACCTGGAGAACCGATTCACCGGCTGGGTCGACGTGCCGCTGACGGTGCGCGGCGAGGGCGAAGCGCGCACCGCCGGCGAGCACCTGCGCGACCTGCCCATCGACGAGGTCTACACCAGCGTCCTGCAGCGCGCCATCCGCACCGCCGACATCGCCCTGGAGGCCGCGGGCAGGCACGGCCTGCCCGTCACCCGCGACCAGGCCCTCAACGAGCGCCACTACGGCGACCTGCAGGGGCTGAACAAGGCCGAGACCGCGCAGCAGTACGGCGACGAGCAGGTCAAGATCTGGCGGCGGTCCTACGACGTCCCGCCCCCCGGCGCCCAGGGCGAGTCCCTCAAAGACACCGCCGCCCGCACGCTGCCCTTTTTCCGCGAGCACATCCTCCCCAAGATTCAGGCCGGGCGGAACGTCCTGGTCGTCGCCCACGGCAACTCGCTCCGCTCCATCGTCATGGAGTTAGACAAACTGACCCGCGAGCAGGTGCTGGAACTGAACATCCCCACCGGCATCCCCCTGGTCTATCACTTCGACGACGCCGGCAAGGTCATCGACAAGAAGTACCTCTTCGAGCGCGAAGAGGCCGCGCATTAGCCGTCGCCGCCTTAGAACGGAATCCTGATGGAGACATTCGAGCGGATCGCCCCGCTGCAACAAACGCTGCGCGCCGCGCGCCGCGCCGGAAAGACCATCGGACTGGTGCCGACCATGGGCGCCTTCCACGAAGGCCATTTGACCCTCATGCGGCAGGCGAAGCGCGAGAACGACCTCGTCCTGGTCACGCTGTTCGTCAACCCGACCCAGTTCAACGACATCGAGGACTTCGAGCGCTACCCCCGCGACCCGGAGCGCGACGCCTCGCTCGCCGCCGCCGAAGGCGTCGATTACCTGCTCACGCCCTCGCCGGACGAGATGTACCCCCAGGGCTTCGACACCGTCGTCGTCGTGCGCGCCCTTTCCGAGCGACTCGAAGGCGCGTCCCGCCCCGGCCACTTCCAGGGCGTCGCCACCGTTGTCGCCAAACTGCTCGGCCTCGCCGGGGCCGACCGCGCCTACTTCGGCGAAAAAGACTGGCAGCAGCTCCAGGTCATCAAGCGCCTGGCCCTCGACCTGAACATCCCGACGGAGATCGTCGGCGTCCCCACCGTCCGCGAACCCGACGGCCTGGCCCTGTC
>CAXUCQ010000232.1:0-5277 GCA_964249295.1 uncultured Armatimonadales bacterium
ACAAGGCGCCGCCGCCCGATCCGGGGATAACAGTGTAGCACCGCTGACGTTGGAGGAGGCGAGGTTTCTCAATTCGGTAACAGGCAAGAAGGCGGGACAGCCGGGGTCTTGGAAGAAGCGGGATGTCCCCCACGGTGCAGCCGCCGCGTTGCTGGGTCAGTACAGGGACGCAGGCGCCGACCATTCCCCGATTCAGGTCGGCGGCACGTTCCTACTCGACGGTCGGCTGATGAGCGTGTTGCGGGATGAAGGCAACAAGATCGTTGCCGCCGCACCGGGCAACGAAGGGTACATCCACGAAGTCATACCGAAGTCGGAACTGCCCGCGCGGACGGGGCGCACATTCGCGGAACCGGGTACAATCGAAGCGCTGGCGCCGGAAGAAGTGCAGGCCAGCCGCGACAACCTGAAGCAAGTCGCCGAGGCGCAGCCGCGCAACGAGTTTGAGCGTGAGACGCAGGCGCTGGCGCGTGAGGCGCTGGCCGAGATCGGCGTGCGGGCGGCCTTGAAGGCGGGCGACAGGTTCGACACGCCCGACCACCGCTACGAAGACCTGCGGTACGACCCGCGCGACCGGGACGAGGAAGTCCGGGCGACCGCCTGGAAGCGCGTGACGGGGGACGCCGTGCCGACAGGCCGGGTCGTGCGCTGGAAGAACGCCGCCGAGTTCGAGCAGGCGACGGGCCGGATGCTGCATTCCGAGGAGACTCCGCATGACACACCAACTGACGCGGTACGGGCTGATGGCGCTGGAACACTGGAAGGCCGAGCTGCCCAGGATGTGCGCGGCGCTGGAAGCACGGGGCAGACTGAAGGACGCGGCGTATCGGGCGCAGGAGATGTGCAAGGACGCGACGAGTCAACTGATCGACCAGGGGTATCAGCCGCTGGAGGCCGAGGAACAGACACTGCCGGCGTACCTGTTGCTACCGAGCGAGGCGGAGGTGCCGACGCTGGGGCAGAACCCATCACCGCCGTCAAGCCCAACGGAGAGCCGGAACCCGCTGCCGGGGGAGACAGCCCCACCCGGCACGCGCCCGGCCACGTCCTCGCCGACTATCGCATTACTGCGCAAGATGCTGTCGGAGTAGGCACGGACGGCCAGAAGGCGCAGGCGCTGATTGAGGCGCTGACGGCCCTGCGCGCCGTCGAGTCGCGCGCGGGCCTCGCCACACAGGAGGAACAGGCGAAGCTCGTCAGGTTCCCCGGCTGGGGCTGGACGGGCAACCTGCTCCACCCCAAACACGTCGGGCAGTACACCCATGATCGCATCGTGTCCCTGCTCTCGCCTGACGAACTCAAAGCGGCGAAGCAGGCCACGCTCAACAGCCACTACACCTCCCCCGTCGTCATCAACGCCATCTGGAAAGCCGTCGAGGGCTTCGGCTTCCCCGGAGGCCGCATCCTCGAACCCTCGGCGGGCATCGGCCTGTTCCTGGGCCTGATGCCCGACGCCATCGCCGGGAACAGCACGTACCGCGCCGTCGAGAAGGACAGCCTGACCGGGCGCGTCTTGCAGAACCTGTACCAGACGGGCCGCGTGGACATCGGCGCGTTCGAGGACCAGCGCATCCCGGACGGCTACTACGACCTGGCGATCTCCAACGTCCCGTTCGGCAACTTCCCCGTGCGCGACCGGACGTTCCGCGCGTCGCACGACGACGGCGCACTCCTCACGTCCCGCATCCACAACTACTTTTTTGCGAGCGCATTGGACAATCTGAGGCCCGGCGGCATCCTCGCCTTCATCACCAGCCACGGCACACTCGACGCGCGGGACACGGCGGGCGTCGCCACGCGCAAGTACTTGGACGATCACGCCTACCTGCTCGGCGCGATCCGGCTGCCCAACACGGCGTTCAAGGCCAACGCCGGGACGGAGGTGACGACGGACATCATCTTCCTCCAGAAGAAAGGCGACGGCGTGCCGCCGACAGGGGAGTCGTTCACGGGCCTTGTCGGGGTCAGCACGCCCGAAGGAGAAGCCACGGTCAACGAGTATTTCGCGCACCAGCGGCACCCAGAGATGGTGCTGGGCGCGAACAGCCTGGCGGGCAGTATGCGACGCGGCAACAACACGGAGTACACGGTTAAGCCGGAGGGCGACCTGGAACAGCGCCTGGCTTTCGCCGTGTCCCGCCTGCCTGTCGCCCGATACGTGGCCTACACCCACGCCGTTCGTGCGGCGGAGCCGTCCAACGCTGCGCGCCTGCGGCACGGCTCGGTCACGCTGGACGACAACGGCGACCCCGCCGTCGTCCGATACAATACCGCAGACCAGGGCGTGACTCCGTTCGAGGGGAGCGCGCAGGAAAAAGACGTGCTGCGCCATTACGTCGCGCTGCGCGGCGGCGTGGGAGAGAATCTGGCGGCCCAGCGCGCGGGCGTTGATGACGAAGCCCTGGCGGGCTATCAGGAAGCGCTCAGAACATCCTACGAGGTCTACAAAAAGGCACACGGCGATCTGCACGGGTCGAGCAAGCGGCTATGGATTGACGACCCGGACGCGGCGAACGTGCTGGCCCTGGAACACTGGGACGCCAAGGAGCGCAAGGTGACGGGATTGGCGGACCTGTTCACCAAGCGCGTCATCGTCTCGGAGAAACCCGTCGAGCGCGCGGGGACGGCGGCGGAAGCCCTGACGGTCTCCCTGAAAGAGCGCGGGCGCGTGGACTGGGACCGCATGACGGCCCTGACCGGCAAGGGGCAGGACGCGCTGGCGGCGGAACTGGCGGGCGTGGTCTTCCGCGATCCGCACGGGGCTTGGCAGACGCGCGACGAGTACGGCAGCGGCAACGTCCGCGCGAAACTGGCCGAAGCGGAGAAGGCCGCGCTGGACGATCCGGCGTTCGAGAACAACGCCGCGTTCCTGAAGTCGGTGCAGCCGCGCGACCTGGCGGCGGGCGAGATCAGCGCGAAGCTGGGCGCGCAGTGGATACCGCGCAGCACGTACTCCGAGTTCCTGGCGCACCTGTACCAGTCGTCGCGCGTGGACGCCTACCCGGTGCTGTACTCCGAACACGGGGCCAAGTGGAAGGTGCCGCGCCCGGACGGCGTGTATGCCGGGACGGCAGGCACGGCCACCTGGGGGACCAGTTCGCTGTTCGCTTATGAACTGGTCGAGCTGGCGATGAATTCCAAACAGCCCAGAGTCACGGAGCCGGACGGCCAGGGGGGCCGCGTCGTGAACGCGCAGGCAACGGCACTGGCCGAGGCCAAGCAGGGCGCGATCACGGCCGAATGGGAGACCTGGCTGTGCGGCGACGGCGACCGCGCCAAGGCGCTGGTGGACCTGTACAACGCCGAGGTCAACGTCTACCGCGACCGGGAGTACGACGGCTCGTTCCTGACGCTGCCCGGCTCGAACCCGTCGTGGAACTGGCGCGGACACCAGAAGAACGCGATCTGGCGCACGATCACGACCGGCAACGTCCTGTACGCCCACGAGGTCGGCACGGGCAAGACGGCGACGATGATCGGCGCGGGCATGGAGATGCGGCGCATGGGCCTGCGCAACAAGGTCATGTACGTCGTCAAGGGCAGCGGCATCGGCCAGATCGAGGACTCGTTCCGGTTCCTCTACCCCGGCGCCAAACTGCTCGTCGCCGATGAGAACAACTTCCACACGGCCCGCCGCCGTGAGTTCATGAGCAAGATCGCCACGGGCGACTGGGACGGCATTATTGTCACGCACGACGCGCTGAAACTTCTGCCGCTGCACCCGGAGACCTTAGAGCGGTATTACCAGGACCGACTCGACGCCCTGGAACACCAGATGTACATGGCGAAGGCGCAAGGGATGCGCGACAAGGACTGGAACGTCAAGGAGATCGAGGCGGCGAAGAACCGGCTGGGCGCGAAGCTGGAGGCTCTGCGCGACCGGCTGGGCGACATCCAGGACGACAACATCTATTGGGACGATCTGGGCATCGACCAGGTGTTCGTGGACGAGGCGCAGAAGTACAAGAACCTCAACGTCGTCTCGACGCGCGAGGGCTTCGGCGACGACGGCAGCGACATCGCCAACGACATGCTGATCAAGCTTCTGGAACTCCAGAAGAACGGCGGCGGCGCGGTGTTCGCGACGGGAACCCCGCTGACCAACAGCATCGCGGAGATGCACAACCTGCTGCGCTTCCTGAACCCGCAGATACTCCAGGAGCAACACCTGGAACACTTCGACGCCTTCTGCCAGCAGTACGCCGACACGGAGAACGTCTTGGAGCAGGACGTGGCGGGGCGCTACCGCCGCAAAACGCGGCTGGTGAAGTTCAGCAACATCCCGGAACTGATGAGCCTGTACAAGAGCGTCGTGGACCCCGTGCTGGCCGAGGACGTGCCGGAACTGGTGCGCCCGCGCCTGACCGACGACGCCGGCAACTTCACCGACCGGCCCATCATCATCGAGACCAAGCCGAACGCCGACCAGCTGGCTTACTTCAAGGAGGTCGTCGCGCGGGCCAAGGAACTGAAGCCGCGCGCGCAGATGAATCCGGGTGACGACACCATGCTGTCTATCTCGACCGACGCGCGGCACGTGACGCTGGACGCCCGGCTGCGTATCCCCGGAGCCGAGGACGACCCGGACAGCAAGGTCAATCAGGTCGTGCGGAAGGTGTTCGAGGTCTGGAAGGACCCGGAGATGGCGAAGGACCGGCGCACCCAACTGGTGTTCCTGGACTTGGGCATTCCGGGCGGCAAGGGTCTGAACCTGTACGACGACATGCGGAAGAAGCTGGTCGCGCGCGGCGTCCCCCTGAACGAGATCAAGTTCATCCACGACGTGAAGAAGGCGGATCTGCCGGACGTGTTCGAGAAGGTCAACGACGGGGCCATCCGCGTCCTGTTCGGGAGCCGGGAGCGCATGGGCATCGGCGTCAACGTGCAGAAACGGCTCGCCGCCATCCACCAGGTAGACCCGACCTGGCGGCCGGACCAGATGGAGCAGGCGGACGGGCGCATCCTTCGGCACGGCAACGCCTTCGCCGACAAAGGCGTCCGCATCTACCAGTACGTCTGCAAAGGCACGTTCGACAGCTTCATGTGGCAGAAGATCGCCACCAAGTCCGGGTTCATCAAGCAGGTGACGACGGGCAAGGCCGATATGCGCGAGGCCGAGGACATCGAGGGACAGGACACGTTCAGCCTCAACGAGATGCTGGCGGCGGCGTCCGGCAATCCGCTCTTCATGTAACTGCTGAAGACGTAAGACGCGGTGGCGACGCTGAAGCTGGGGCAGAAGGCGTACCAGTCGCAGATCGGCGACCTGTCGCGGCG
>CAXUCQ010000233.1:0-5209 GCA_964249295.1 uncultured Armatimonadales bacterium
GTCATACACGTCGGCGACGGCCAGGATGCGCATGTCTTGGTCGATCTCGCCCGCGCGCAGGCCGTTGACGTAGCCCGTGCCGTCGAGGCGCTCGTGGTGGGCGGCGGCGACTTCCGTCAGGCGGGCGAAGCCCGTGATCTGACCGAGTATCTGCTGGGTCAGCAGGGGGTGGCGCTTGACGGCTTGCCACTCCGAAGGGGCGAGCGGGCCGGGCTTGTCCAGGATGGTGTTCGGGACCGAGAGTTTGCCGATGTCGTGGAGCAGCGCGGCGCGGCGGATCAGCGTCAGGCGGTCGCCGCCGATGCCCAAACCCTCGGCGATGCCGACGGCGCAGTCTTTGACGCGCGACGAGTGTTCGCCCGTGAAGTGCGATTTGGCGTCGACGATGTGGGCGAAGGCGTCGCAGACGTCGTCGATCCTGCCCGGCGTGACGCTCTGGGCGGTGGCGTCGGTGGTCAGGCGCAGCAGGCGCTGCCGGGTGTTGTCCTGCACGCCGCGCCAGAACTCGTCGTCCTGCCGGAAGGCGTGGGCGACGCGCACCAGTTCGGGGTCGAACCAGCGCCCGCTCCGCTCGCGGATGACCTCATAGGCCGTGCCAAGGCCGAACGTCTTCCAGAAGACTTCCAGCGTCTGGGCCAGCCCGGCGACGCGGGCCAGGATGGGGATCTGTTCGCCGCGCAGGCCGTGCGACATGCCCTGCCCGTCCCAGTGTTCGTCCAGAGAATAGATGCACTCGGCGGCGTCTTCGCCCAGTCCCAGCGTGCGCGCGATGTTCGCGCCCCGGCTGCAGCGGGCCTCGAAGAGCTGGCCGGTGAGATGGGCCAGGTTGGCGCTGACGGTCTGCATCCGCTGCGCCCGCGCCAGCAACGAGCCGTGCGGGAGCGTGTGGCTGGACGCGAACTTCAGGGCCTCCTCGACGTTGCTCCAGTCGATGATGCGGATCGCGCGCTTGGCGTCGATGTCGTCGCTGCCGAAGATCTGGAACATCCGGGCGGCGTTGCTGGAGCAGCCGGAGTCTTTGATGAGCAGGGCGTGGTAGAGGCTGGTCAACTGCGCCTCGGCCAGCCCGTACTCTCTGCCGAGCCGCATGCCGATCAGGCAGGTGCGCTGGGCGTGTCCCGACGACTGACCGCTGGTCAGGTCCAGGGCGAACGAAAGCGAGGACAGCACCTCCGCAAAAGAGAGGTTGAGTTCAGTGAGCAGTTGATCCAAGGCGTGTTGACCCGACGGACGGTGTTTCTACCGTGTATTGTCGGGAGACGAGCCTGTTTCTTTAGGCCGGGTGTCATACCGGCTTCAGGGTGTTCCATTCCAGCGGCATCCCCTGGGCGCGCAGCAAATTTTGATACTCCGCCAGCCGCTCGGCGTCGGCTCGGACGGCGCGCGGGGGAAGGTCATGGGCCAGGCAAAAGCAGGCGAGCGTACCGGCGGCCTCGCCGATGGCCCACTCGACGGGGTGCAGCCGGTACGCGCCGTTCGTGATGTGCGTCACGCCCAGGTTCTTGCACGCCGGCAGCAGGTTCTCGACGCGCACGGGCACCAGAGCGCCAAGCGGGATCTGGAACGGGTGGCAGCCGATGTCCACGAAGTTGTCGCCGGTCGTCGTCGGGTGCAGATCGATGCGGTAACAGCCGATGCCGACCGAGTCGGGGAAGACCTCGGCGGACGGGCGCAGGGCGCTGGCGATGTGCTGCTCGCAGACGGTGAATTCGGCTCTGATTCGGCGCGACTCGCGCACATAGATGGATTTGGCGAGGCCGCTTTCGGTCCCGGTCACGTCGGGTCGTATTTTGAGACCGGGGTAGCCCTGCATCGACCCATTGGGGTGGGGGGCCTCGGTCTGGAGCCAATACAGCAGGCTGAGGCTGAGCTGGCGGGCAGCCTCGCGGGCGCTTTGTTCTTCCGCCTCCGGGACATCGACGACGGGTTTGAGCCAGTAGTCGTTCATCGGCCAGTTGACAAGCGAGATGTCGGAACCGCCGTCGGCCAGGAGCTGGCGGCTGCGGATGCGGCGGTAGTGCCAGTAGCCCTGCTGCCCCCAGCGGTACTCGCCCCCATCGGGCGTAAAGCCGTCCGGGTCGTCGTCAGGGCCGAACAGCGTGTGGGTCCGCGCTTCCAGCGTGATCGGGTGCAGGTCCTGCCAGCCCAGGTGTCTGCCCGGCCAGAACGGGGCCTGATACTCGCGCCAGAAGTCGTACTGCGCAGGCCTGTCGATGACGTGTTCCTCGCCCGGATGGTACGACAGGGCGAAGCAGTGGGTCGCGCCCTGTTGGTTGCCGGGCTGCGGCGGGCCGTCGATGGCGTGCGGCTCTCGCGTGTCCGCCTGCGCCTCGGCACCCGTGACATACTCGACGCCCGCCAGGGGCAGCAGCTCGCCGGTCTCAGTCGCGTCCAGAATGTACGGTGCGCTGTGTTCCTGCTCCCGTCCTGTCTCCAGGCTGCGGAGGGTGACGCCCGTTACCCGGTCCCCAACCGTCTGCGCGGCGATCGGTTTGTGACGCAGGAGCAGTGTTACTTTCCCCGAAGAGACGAAAGGCGCCAGCGTTGATTCCAAGACAGCCAGGGCCACCTTCGGCTCGTGGCACAGCCGGGAGACATAGCCGAGGCCGGGGTTGAGCAGCGGATTCGCGCGGGCTTCGGGCGTCAGGGGATAAAAGCCTCGGTAATAGCGTCGCACCCCGTCGCGGAAGCCGCGGAAGGAGCGCGTGCCGCCGAACGTCTCGATCCAGGGGTTCTCGTCCGGCGGCACGGCCTGGGCCGTGAGCTGCCCGCCGATCCAGTCGGTCTCCTCCGTGAGCAGTACGCGCCGCCCCAGCCGCGCACAGGCTAGCGCCGCCGCGTACCCGCCCGTCCCGCCGCCGCACACGATCACCTCAAAATTTCCCATGCCGCATTATAGCACGACATCTGATGAGGGCTGGCCTGTTCCGCCCTGTTTGCCTGCCATAACTGGCGCTCGGGTCGGGTAAACACCCGGCACTGTTGTTTGCAGGAGGGCCGCGACATGAAACTCATCCCCACGAAGACCCATGGGGCGCTGGACTACCTGACGGTCGGGACGCTGCTTGTCCTGCCCAGACTCCTCGGCTGGGACGAGACCGTGACCAAGCGCGTGCGGCTGGCCGCCATCGGCACGGCCCTCTACAGCGTGGTCACGAAATACGAGTGGGGCGTGGGGCCGCTGAAAGTCCTGCCGATGGCCGGACATCTGGCGTGTGACGGCGCGAGCGGCCTGCTGTTCTGCGCCGCCCCGTTGCTGCTGCCGGAGGAACCGGCCCCGGTCAAAAACGTCCTGGTGGGTCTGGGCCTGTTCGAGCTGTTCGTCACGCTCAACTCACAGCCCACGCCGGAGGGTCAGTGATGGCGCAGTCATTCACGGCCACCGGCCCCGGCGCGCTGACCAAAACCCGACCGGATCAGAAACGACGTGTCCTCGTCACGGGGGCGGCGGGACGCATCGGCTCTTATTTCGCCGAACAGTCCCACGACAAGTACGACCTGCGCCTGATGGTGCGCGGCGACGAAGACGGCATCGACAAGATACGTCCGTTCGGCGAAGTTGTGGAAGGCCGGCTGGGTGACCTCGACGCCCTGAAACGCTTCTGCGCCGGCATCGACACCGTCGTCCACATGGCGGGCGACCCCAGCCCGACGGCACTCTGGAGCGACCTGCTCGATGCCAACATCGTCGGCACCTACAACACCTTCGCCGCCGCCAAGCACGCCGGGTGCCGCCGGGTCATCCATGCGTCTTCCATCCACGCCGTCTCCGGCTATCCGCCCGACGTGCAGGTGAAGACGAGTGAGCCGGTCAACCCCGGTGACCTGTACGGCGTCTCCAAATGCTTCGGCGAGGCGCTGGCGCGCTACATGGCCGAAAAAGAAGGCGTCTCGGCCATCAGCATCCGCATCGGCGCCTTTCAGCCCGTCGGGGCCGCTGAAGGTGACAGCGGCCTGGGGATGCTGGACGCCTTTGTCTCGCACCGTGACCTCGATCAACTCATCAACCGCTGCATCGACGTTGAGAACGTCCAGTTTGCCATCCTGCACGGCCTGTCCGACAACAGATTCAAGCGTCTCGACATCTCCGACGCCCGCGAACTGGTCGGCTACGACCCACAAGACGACTCCACCGCGCTCGCGCCTGCCCTGAAGGGCCTGCACCTGAGCGAAACGCTGAGCACGCACGGCGCGGTCGCCGACGGCCAAGAGTCGGGACTTCGGGAGCAAGTGTAAGCGTCTCGGGGAAGCGGGTAAAACCCGCTATTGGAGGCAGCCATGACCGATCTGATACAAGACACCGGCGCGCGCGGGGAAGGCTCAAGAGCGGAAGGGGCGGACGACCACCAGACCGGCGGCGGCGGCCCGCAGGCGCCGGGCGGCGGGGCCGCGCCCTCGAAGACCACGGGCGATCTCACGCAGGGCCAGGAGAGCTACGCAGGCCCGCGCGACGCGGGCGAGACGGACAAGCATACCGCCGGCACCCCCGCCGATTATGACGCCGCGACAAACAACGCACAAACGCCGGCGGCGGGCGACATCGACCCGGACAGCACGGCATCCAGCGACGAGACCGGGCAGGCCGGCGTCAACGACCGACCCGGCAAGGACAAAGCCCATCCCTGGAATGGCTAAAGCCGGCATCGTGCGTATGCTCACATGACGAAACAAAGCGGCGGGACGGGACACACCTGGGCGTCCCGGCCCGCCGTATTTCGTTGAAGATAGCGCCTCCCGGTCGGAGGCGTCTTTGGGTATGCCGCCGAGCCGTCGGCGGCAGCCCTGGCCCCGCCCCTGGCGATCTGCGTCGCCTGCCGGGTGTACACGTCCGCGAGCTGCAGGAGCCAGGCGAAGGCCACGCCCGAGACGCCCCTGCCGGTAATCACCTAGTCGTACACGGTACCACTCCTAGCGCTCATCCATGGTTCCTTTGCCGCAGATAATCCACGATGTTTGAGTTGCTCAAGTCTTCCACGCCACGGCAGACGAACTCCAGGCACTCCGCCACACCCATCCGGCCAAGGCCGAAGGTCGCGATCTGATCGCGGCACCAGTCGTGCTCCGGCGGATAAAGCACGGCCATGGGGGCCGGGGAGGCGGCGGCGATGTCGCACAGGCCGCTGCGCCAGCCGACGAACGGCACGCCCGCCGCCCGCAGCGCCAGGAACTCGGCGTAGGAGCAGACCAGCGGCACCGTCCCGGCGGCGGC
>CAXUCQ010000234.1:0-4669 GCA_964249295.1 uncultured Armatimonadales bacterium
CCGTAGTAAAGCGCGTCGCCTTCCCCCTCGAATGCGCCGATGGCCTCCGGCGGCAGCTCGCGGATGGCGTAGCCCTGGTCGGTGAACCAGCGGGTGAAGTGCGGCACCTCGCCCTGGCGCTCCGTGAACCGGAAGCGGGACGGGATGAACGTCCGGCCACACACCAGCCCGGCGTTGGCCGCGAAGACCATGTCCGGTAGGCCGGACTGGGGCGACACCAGGGAAACGTCCGCGCCGCCGGTCAGCCGGACCGCATCGGCGACCAGGTCGCCCATGTTGGTCTCGCGCGCGTCACTGCCGGCCCCCGCGAGGGCCGTTTGGACCTGCACGGCGTCCTTGCTGCGGGATGCGAAGGGCGCGGCATGGGCGCTCGTGCCGACAAGAACGGCACAGGCGAGGGCGAGAAAGGTGGCGCGGAGAGTGTGCATCGCTATTCGGCTTTCTGGGCGTGCTGCCAGCGGAGGAAGGCGTCGATGAAGTCGTCGAATTCCCCGTTCATGACGCGCAGGATGTCGCCCGTCTTATGCCCGGAGCGGTCGTCGGTGACGCGCGTCTCGGGCTGAAAGAAGTAGTTCCGTATCTGCGACCCGAACTCGATTCCGCGCCGCTCGCCGCGCAGCTCGTCGATGCTCGCTTTGCTTTCCTGTTGGGCGAGAGTCAGGAGTTTGGCCTTCAGGACGTTCATCGCGAAGGCTTTGTTCTGGCCCTGGGAGCGCTCGTTCTGGCAACTCGTCACGATGCCCGTCGGGATGTGCTTGATTCGCACCGCGCTGGACGTCTTGTTGACGTGCTGCCCGCCCGCGCCCGACGAGCGGTAGAAGTCGATGTGCAGATCTTTGTCCGGGATCTCGACTTCTTCCACGTCGGCCATTTCGGGCGTGACGTCGACGCCCGCGAACGACGTTTCGCGCGTCCCGCCGCTGTTGAAGGGCGAGATTCGCACCAGCCGGTGGACGCCGCGCTCGCCCGTGAGCAGGCCGTAGGCGTTCTTGCCGGTGATCCGCAGGACGGTGCTCTTGATGCCGGCCACGTCGCCCTCCACTTCGTCGAGAATTTCCGACTTGAAGGCGTGCCGCTCTGACCATCTTAAGTACATGCGCTGGAGCATGGACGCCCAGTCGTTGGCGTCTGTCCCGCCGGCCCCGGCGTTGATCTCCAGGATGGCCGGCGAGTCGTCGTGCGGCCCCGAAAGCAGCGTCTCGGTCTCCAACTGGTCAAGCGCGCCCGTGATGTCTCGAATCTCGCCCTCGATCTCGGCGGTGTACGCCTCGGGGTTGTCTTCCAGGGCGGCCAGTTCGGCCAGCGTGCGCACGTCGTCCAGGCGCTTGCGGACGGCCAGCCACGGCGCGAGGCCTTCTTTGAGCGCGTTCAATCGCTGCATCTTGGCCTGGGCCGCGCCGGGGTCGTCCCAGAAGCCCGCCCCGGACGCCGCGCCTTCCAGGTCGGCGATCTCCTGGCGCTTCCCGCTCAAGTTAAGCGGGGCGCTCAGGCTGTGGAGCCGGGCTTCCCGCTGTTCAATCGTTCTGACGACATCTTCGAACACTTCGTTCCCTCGATTGTCATTATACCCGACGTGCGGACGGGCGGGGGCGGCCCCGCCCGCAGCAGTTTCGTTTCGGGTGGGCGCTATGGAGTCAGGCCGAGCATCTGATAGATTCCCGTGGTCCCCTTGTCGCCCAGGGCGATGGCCTTGCGGGCCGGCGGCAGGGCCTCGTCGCGCCGCCCCTGGGCGATCAAAGTCGCCGCCAGGTACTCGTAGTACACGCCCTGGGTGCCGTCCAGCGCGATCGCCTGCCGGCACAGGTCCTCCGCGCCCGAGAAGTCATGCTTCTGCATCGCCAGCACGGCCAGCACGGCCAGCGGGTCGCCGTCCTTGGGGTCGATCTCCCGCGCGTTGCGGGCGTAGCGGTCCGCCTGTTCGGCGTCCTTCTGCATCAGAAACATCTGGGCCAGCCCCAAGACGGGCGTGACGTCGAGGGGGTCGAGACTCATGGCCTGGTGGAACAATTCGCCCGCCTCATCCGGGTCGTGCTTGACGCCGTACTCCAGGCCGGCCAGGTCGGTGACCGGCTGGGCGTCCGACGGGTCCAGCGCAATGGCCTTGCGGTACCACTGCTCGGCCCCGGCGGCGTCGCCTTTCTTCAGCAGCACGGAGCCGAGATAATCCGCCGCCTGGCTGTCTTTGGGATTGAGGTCGAGGGCCTGGCGGATAAACTTCTCGGACTGCGCGACGTCGCCCTTGCGGAAGTAAAGGACTCCCAGGCCGACGGGGTAATCGGCGTCGGCGGCGTCCAGCGCCATCGCCCGCCGGAAATCCTCGCCTGCGGCGGCATAGTCGTGCTTGACGATCAGGTTGAGGTAGCCGAGGTTGCAGAAGACCTCCGGGTCCTTCGGCCCCAAAAGCTGTGCCTGGCGCACGAGTTGTTCCGCCTCGTCGTAGCGGTGATTCTTGAAGGCGATCAGCCCCAGACCGTTGACCGCGTCCGGCAGTTTCGGGTCCAGAGCGGCCGCCTGCCGGAACAGTCTCTCCGCCTCGCTCCAACGTTTCAGCCCGGCGTCCGCCTCGCCCAGTCCGGCGGTCGCTTTGGCCGAGTCCGGCTTCAGGTCCAGCGCGGCGGCATACTTGCGCTGCGCCGCGTCCCACTGGTGCGTCTCGCAGAGGGAGCGTCCCTCCGTCAGCGCCTGCTCGAAGCGGACCTGGAGCGTGTCCACGGCGGGGCCGGGGGTGAGGAACGCGGCGGTCTCCTCCTGACGCTTCGCGCCGGGCAGGACGCGCGCCAGGACCAAGTCGCCCGCCCCGTTGCCCTCCAGATCGGTGTACGGAGTCTGCCGGCGGCCTTCCCCTTCCTGACGGGCCACGGCGCTCGGCACGGCTTTTTCGAGATACGAGATCAGGGCCGAGACGCGCACGACGCCCTTGCCGTCCGCCGCCTCATGGCGCAGGCCCTGTTCCAGATAGTAGCAGAAGTAGCCCCGGCCCTTCGCCTGCCACTCCCAACTGCGCTCGTTGGGGCTGCACGAGAACAGCGTCACGACGGCGCGCGGGCCGGACTGGTCGGCGGCGGGTTCCGACGACGGCACGATCCGCAGGTCTCGAGCCTGCCGGGTCATCAGGTTGTCCTGCGCGATGCCCTTCTCGCCCTTGCGCGGGTCGGAGCGGCACATATCGAACGCCAGGATCAGCCCCTTGGCGGGGATTCTCGACAACTGCGCCCGCACGTCCGCCTCGGGCAGCGCCGTGTAGCGCAGCGTCGTGTCCGTGCGGACATCCGCGTCGTAGGGGACCAAATAGGTCGCGCCGTCCTGCTCGATTCCGTGGCCGCTGAACAGGACGAACACCAGATCACCCGGCTTCACCTCGCCCGCCAGTTGGTCCAGCTCGAACGCGATGTTCGCCTTGGTCGGCTTCGTGTCGCCGTCGCTCGTCAAAAGGCGGACGTGGTCGGCGGGGAACCCGCCGATCTGTTCCAGCGTCTGGGCCAGTGCCTTGGCGTCGTTGGATGCGCCCGCCAAGCCGTTGATGGCGTCCGCGTTCTGGTAGGTGTCGATCCCGATCAGCAGCGCGTAACTGTCGGCATGGCTCTGGGGAGCCGCGAACAGCGCAAAGAAGCAGAGGAACAGGAGGGCGATGCGGCGGAACATAGATTTCATCCCTTTCCGGTGTCAGCAGTGTTACGGGGACGTAGAAAGTAAAAGCAGGCGTCAGTCGCCGAACGCCAGGCGGGCGCCGCGCAGGAAGATCTCGTCGCCCTTGATGCTCCCGACGCGCCCGACCACCCACAGCGGCGCGTGCTGGCGCAGGCCCCGCAGTTGGGGGAACCGGCCCCGGCGCACGTCGCACAGCACCCACGGGTAGTCGCCCCGGTCCTGGCACATCAGCCGCAGCGTGGCCAAGCCCGACGGGAACGCGCTCTCGAACGTGACCAGCCAGCGCACGGGCATCCCCCGGTACGACCCCGCCGCACGCGCTTGCTCCAGGACCGGGGCGGCGCTGATCGCCGCGATGATCTCCGCGGGTAGCGGCATAGGTCCGGCCAGGGACGGGGCCCGGAGCGCGCTGCGGCGACGAAGAACGGTCCGCAGAGCGAACGCCGACCCGAGGATCAGCGCGGCGATCAGCGCCGCCACGACACCCAGGGCGATCCACCCCAGGGTCGCTGTCGAGAGATGTGACATAATCCGCCCCGCCGCCGCTCACACACCCGGCGTCGGCCCCTGCCGCGACAGCACCTTAGCGCAGCGCCTTGACAGATATTCTACCACTCTTCCACGTTCAGCGCGACAGTCGGCACGCGACCCACAGGGAGATCGCACATAGCCTCAGTGCGGAAGGGGTACCCACCGCAGGGGGAGGGCAACCCGGCGGGTCGCCCTCCGTATGCGATTGCCCTGCCGCGACTCAGCAGGCTGTTGATGCAAAGAGTATAGCCGCCGTGCATGACAACACCATTACACGGACGTGTCGGAGGAAAGCGAAACGCCCGCGCCTCGGTCTGAGGCGCGGGCGTTCCCAATCTTCATTTCCATCATCCGGGATGTGGGTCGGCCGGGTCTCGAACCCGGGACCCTCTCATTAAAAGTGAGATGCTCTACCGCTGAGCTACCGACCCGAAGGCACACCCTGTGAAGCCTTATTATAGCACGTCGGGGGCCGGTTATGCAACCGTCA
>CAXUCQ010000234.1:4679-5190 GCA_964249295.1 uncultured Armatimonadales bacterium
ACCCACAGCACCCCGCCCGAGGCCTATTATAGCACGCCGCCGCCGTTTATTACAACCATCCATGACCGTGGCGGACGCAAACATTTCCGTCCACCTCCCTCGTCATCAAGACGGACGCGCCTGCGGCTCCCAATTCAGCAGACGCTTTGCCTTCGTGAGATCGAAATGTTTCTGCTCGAAATCCCCGCTGATCGTGAACGCCTGGAAGCCGGCGCGGTAGTCGAGCGCCGCCAGCAGCGCCCGCGCCGTGTCCCCCGCCGCCGTCCAGGGCGTCGGCCCCTGCGCCGCCTGCGCCCGCCAGTCGTCCTCGGACGCGGGCCGGAACAGGCGCAGGGCGTTGACGCTCATGCCCCACTCCACGCAGGCGGCGCGGCAGACTTCTTCCCCCAGACGCTTGGTCAGGCCGTAGGCCCAGGTCGCATCCGGCGGCGTGTCCTCGTCGATCCCGGCCCGCCCCAACCCGTCCCGCGCGTAGACGGACATGCTGCTGGTGTAAACGGCGTGTCCGATG
>CAXUCQ010000235.1:0-5189 GCA_964249295.1 uncultured Armatimonadales bacterium
GGGGCGGCCTGGGCGGCCGCCGCGCCCTGGCTGCTGCTGCTCGGATGGACGGCGGTCTTTTACGTCGTCGCGGCGTTCTTCGAGTGGACCTTCCACCGCTACCTGTTCCACATCGTGCCGAACTTCATGGCGCGCAAGCATACGCTCCACCACTCCCTGCATCCGGTCGAGAACTACAGCACCCATGAGCATGAGCAGACGGAAAGCGCCCACTTCCCCGTCCACGCGCTGGTCGCCTTTCTGGCGGTCTTCAGCCTGGCCGCCTGGCCGCTGCAGCATCACCTGGCGGGTCAGCCGATCCTGCTGGCCGTCAACATCGCCGTTTGTCTGGGCTACTACCGCTACGAGATGACGCACGCCCAGAAGCACTACTCCATCGCGTGGCAGCTCGAGCGGCTCAACGACCCCCGTCGCGGGCGGGCCTATGAAGAGCGGTTCGTCCTGCACTTCATCCACCACGACAAGACGCAGTACAACATGGCCGTCTTCGCCGAGGACATCAGGTCGCTGCCCGACCGCCTCCTGGGGACGTTCCTGCAGGGCCGGCTGCTGCGGGATGCTCAGGGGCAGGTCGTCGTCCGCGAAGAAGACGGCATCCCCTACTTCACCATCGTCCTCCCTGAGAACCTGACGAAGCCGATCGGCCCCGTGCGCGTCTTGGACCGTCTTAGCCTACGCTGGCAGGCCGCGTTCTTCCGTCTGTTCCCGACCAAACGCCAAGAGTACCACTTCTAGCGCATCGCCTGGGCGAGCGCCCGGCGGAGATCGCCCAGGCCGCCTCCCGTCAACGCCCGCGTCCCCGGCGGGCGGAGTCGCTCCCCCTGCCGGCGGAGCGAATCCTCACCAGCGACTCCCGCCGTTGCCCATGCCCAGGCCGTGACTGCGGTTGCTGCCGCCCTGGTCACTCCCGCCCTCCCAGCCGGACGCGCGCGGCGGCAGGAAGCGGATCGCCAGAGGGCGCCCGTGCAGATCGCGTCCCATCAGAAAGGCGGCCGCGGCCTGCGCCGCCTCGTGGGTCGCCATCTCGACCAGCCCGAAGCCGCGCGGCGTCTGTGTTTCGGCGTCACGCATGACGCGGGCGGCGGTGACGCGGCCAAAGGGGGCGAACAGGTCGTGGAGCTGCTGCTCGGTGGTCTCGGCGCCGACGTTGCCGACGTGCAGGAGGTCAGTCATGGGTCTGCCTTTCGGCGTCCCCGGCGACGTGGGGTTTGGGAGAGCTGTCGTTCCGGGCGGACGACAGAGGCAGAGCGTCGGGGCGCGAGCGTCCGCCGCCGGTCTGCCTCTTATTGTAGCACATCGGGGCGCGACAGAGGCCGAATAGGTTCCCCGCGTCAGAACGGGCAGTCCGCGGGGCTTCTACGAGCGAGCTGGGGGAGAAACGCCTATGGGTTGCGCGTGTTCCGGGAGACGCGGGCAGGGAGGGCCTCGTAGCCGCCGTCGTCCGGCTTGGCGGTGAAGACGTCCAGCAGCGGGGCGGCGTGGGCGTCGTACTGGGACAGGGGGGGCAGGTCCAGGAGCATCTCGATGGTCCGCAGGAACGAGGCCGTCGTGTACAGGGTGCTGTCGACGGCGTGGCGCTTGACGTAAGGCGACAGCACGAACCCGACCGTCCGGTGCGCGTCCACGTGGTCCGGGCCGTCGCGTGGGTCGGCCTCGATCACGAAGATCGCCGCGGAGGGCCAGAAGCGCGACCGGGTCATCCCCTGTACGATCCGGCCCAGCGCGTCGTCGTTGGCGGCGACGCTCGCCAGCGGCGTGAAGCGGCCCGGCGCGGCGCCCGCCGTGGCGTCTTCGGGCAGGGACATCACGACAAGCTGCGGCCACTGTCCGGTCCGCTCCGCCGCCCGCAGGTCTTTCAGGAAGACGTCGGCCCGGTCGTCGTCGTGGCGGCCCGGCGGGACCAAGGCCCAGTCCAGGCTGGCGTGGCCGATCAGCGGCTTGGCGCCCCGGAACAGATAGGTGCCGCCGGCCCCAGGTGTGAACTGCGCTTGCTCGCCGTAGCTGTAGAAAGACACCCGGCGGGCCGCCGCCGCGTCCCAGAGCGCGCCGCCGGGCGAGTCGCGCAGGCGCTCGTCGGCGTCCGGCTCGTCCCGCCCGCTGTCGTGGCCCGGCCAGACCCGCTCGGTGTAGTCGGTCGCATACCCCGCGTCGGACCAGGCGTGTCCGTCTTCGGCGACCTCGCCGTTGCAGTAGAGGTTGTCCAATAAGGTGAACTGCTCGGCCAGCGCGTGGGCGTTGGGCGTCACGTCCCGCCCGTACAGCGCGAGCGACGGGTCGCCGTTGCCGGCCGGCAGGTCCCCCAGGACCTGGTCGTAGGTGCGGCCCTCGCGGATGATGTACAGCACGTGCGTGATCGCCGGCGGCAGGCCCGCGACGGCGGAGTCGGCGACCACGCTGACGGCGGGCGGGACGTCGTCGCGCGCCTGCTGCGTGTCCGCCGCCAGCCCGGCCGGGTCGGGGACGTCGACGACCGAAACGGCGCCGCTCAGGACGCGGGTGATGTCGTCGAACTTGCGCTGCCCGTCCGCCGTGGTCCGCGGGTCCGGCGCGATGGCGGGGACGTTGGGCCGGGAGCGCATGCCCTTGCCGACGCCGACGTACAGCCGCTTGCCGTCTGCGGACAGCGCCAGGGCCGTCGGGTACCAGCCCGTCGGGATGAAGCCCTCGACGCGGGACTGGCCGGGGCGGGCGGTGTCGACGACGGCCACGTCGTTGTTGCCCGCGTTCGCCACGTACAGCCGCGACTCGTCGGCGGACAGCGCCAGCGCGTCGGGCGTCGAGCCAGGCAGGTCGTGCGGCGCCAGCGCCGTGTCGATGGTCTCGGCCGCCTGGCCGTCGGCGATGACGCTGACGGTGTTCGAGCCGGCGCAGCTGACGAACAGGCGCCCGTCGCGGCCCCAGACGAGCGCGTCCGGGGTGATGCCGACGCGGACCCGCGCGCGTTCGCGCAGCGTGAGGGGGTCCAGCAGGCTGACAGTGTCCTCGCCCCAGTTGGCGACGGCGATTGTTCTGCCGTCGGGCGCGACGGCGACGGCGACGGGTCGATAGCCGACCCTGCCGATGGCCTGTGTCGCCCGCGCGCCGGGGCCGAGCCGGACCACGACGTCGTCTTCGGTCTCGACGACGTACAGGGCGTCGTCCGGCCCGGCCGCCAGCCCCGCCGTCCAGCGCTCGCGGCCTTCCAGCTCCGGCACCGTCAGGGCCGGCTTGGGCAGCAGGTAGTCCTCGTTCCAGCCGAAGCACAGCACGGTCCGGCGCAGCGAGGCCAGACGGTTGGGCGACAGGCCCAGCCCGGCGGCCTTGTTGAGCAGGGATCGGTCATAGCCCTGCCCGCTCGCGACGTACAGCTCATCGCCGCTGCGATTGAAGCACAGGCCCGCCCAGTCTTTGTCCACGTCGACGCACTGGGCGATCTTCTCGGACGCGAGGTCGATCACGTCCACGTTGTGGTCGTGGCCGCCGGCGGTGTTGACGAGCAGGAACTTGCCGTCGGGGCTGAGGACCATGCCGAGCGGCAGGTCGCCGGGGAGGGTGATGGCGTGTCCGGCGGGCGTCAGCAGCCATCCGTCCGGCAGCCGCGTGGCCCCGTTGGGGCCGGAGGGGATGTCCGGCAGGGCGGCGTTCGGGCGGGCATCGGCGACGGCGGGGCGCAGCAGGGGCGTCAGGGCGACCAGAAGCGCGAGCAGCAGGGCGGGACGTTTCATCACAGGAGGGCGTTCTCCAAGGGCTTGCGGGGGGTCGGGAAAAACTTTGGATCGGGAAGAACTTCGACGCGCACGGCCTTTTCTCCTGCCCCCACTCCGAGGCCCTTACGCCGACTCGGGCAGGCGGCCCGCGTCGCGGAGGGCGCGGAGCAGGTCGGTGTGGGCGTCTTCGAGCTGCCGCAGGAGGCGGCGCAGGCGGCGCAGGGTCTCGTCGGGCAGATTCGCGTACATCGGGCCGCAGACGTACATCGTGCAGCCGAACGGGCGCAGGTCGTCGGGGAACGTGCAGCGGCCTCGGTGCAGGTAGTCGCAGTAGGCGACGGCTTCTGCAGGGGCCATCGGCAGGGGCGTCGCCGCCGGGGCGAGCCGGTGTCCGGCGTATTCCAGCGCCGGGCCGTAGGGGTCCTGCGCGCCCAGGTGCGGGAAGGCGTGGCCCGTGCCGAGCGCGAGCGCGACATCGACGGGCGTGACGCGGGTCGGCTTGACGCAGCACGGCGCGGCGCAGCCCGGACAGTGCCGCGCCGTGAAGGGGTCATACAGGTCGCGGATCTCGCGCTGCAGACGCCGGTATTCGCGCAGGGGTGGGACGCCGCGCCGCCGCTTGTGTTTCATAAGATGTATCAGTGAGATGTGTCAGTGGAAGGGCTGGAACAGCGCCGTGGCGCGCGGGGCGGCGCCGGGGAACAGGTCCGGCACGCTGCTCCCGCCGCCGCCCGCCAGGAGCATCGCGGCGGTCAGCGCCGCCCAGGCCGCCAGGGACAGCCGCCACACGTCGGCCCGCGCGTGGCGCCGGGGCAGGCGGACGCCGCGCGTCAGTGTCCAGAAGCCCAGCGCGCCCCAGAGGAAGTCGTACACGCCCAGGCGCGCGCCCCAGAGCGCCACCCCGCGCAGCGCGGCGGTCAGATACGTCGCCGCGACCTGGATGACGGGCGTGTCGTCCGGGATGCCCTCCGGCCAGGGCGGCCCGGCGGCGGCGGCGGGCGTGAGTAGAAATGTCAGCGCCGCCGTGGCCGCCGCCAGGGCGAACGCTCCCAGGGCGACATAGCGGATCGCGTACTCGTTGGTCGTATAGAGCGGCAGCGGCAGCACGCGGCGCCGGCGGAACTCGCGCGTGGCGGCGTCCAGGCGCGCGGGGTAGCGTTCGGGGTCCAGGTGGCGGACGATGTCGAACAGGTCGCCGTCCGTCTGCGCCCGCAAATAGGCCCGGTACGCCCCGACATCCGTTTCTTCATCGACCTCGTGCAGCGTCTGCGCCATGATATGTTGATTGAACTTTCTGCGTCAGTCCCCAGGACTAAAGTCCTGGGCTGAGAAAAGCATACTGCCCGCCTGCGCGGGCGCAAGATTAGGGATACTCCGACGCCCTTACTCTCGGGCAGAATGCACTCCATAGCCCAGGACCCTAGTCCTGGAGACTGACGGAGGAGGTCTATTATACCCGAGGTTGGGCGGTTGACCCCTTGCCTAGCGCGCCCAGTCCCAGCC
>CAXUCQ010000236.1:0-5168 GCA_964249295.1 uncultured Armatimonadales bacterium
TGCGACGACGCGGGCCTGGACGCGGCGGCGTCGTTCCGGTACGTGCTGTCGGACATCGCGCAGAGCAACATGGACGCCTGGCGGGCGCACGCGCGTTTCGCGCCCCATTTCGAGAGCGGGCTGCTGGACGTGGCGCTGTTCGACGTTTCTCAGTCGGACACGCTGGCGCTCCAGGTCTGTGGGACGACCGTCCACCCCGGCGGTTTAGACCGGCCAATAATTGTCATCGCTAATTATCTGTTCGACAGCATCCCGCAGGAACTGTTCTACGTTGACGCCGGGCGCGTCCGGGAGTGCCGCGTGTCGCTGGCCTCGGAAGCCGACCCGGATACGCTTGACGCCGCCGGCCTGCTGGCCGGGCTGGAATACCGCTATGATCGGGGAGACGCGGACGCGCCGCCGCTGCCCGAGCCGGAGTTCCAGCGGCTGCTGGAGGAGTACCGGACCGCGCTCGCCGACACGTACCTGCTGTTCCCCGCCGAAAGCCTGCGCTGCCTGCGCCGTCTGGCGGCGCTGTCCCAGGAAGGCCTGCTGCTGCTTTCCGGCGACAAGGGCGACACCCGGCTGTCCGACTTGCAAGGCCGGCCCCCGCCGATGTTGGTCCGCCACGGCAGTTTCTCGTTCACAGTAAACTTCCACGCCTTTGCCGCCGCCTGCGAGGCGGGCGGCGGGCGAGCGCTGTTCAGCGACACGGGCGGCAGCGTCAACATCGGGTGCCTGCTGTGGCTGCCAGACGCCGACGATTATTGGGAAACGCTCAGCGCGTTCCGGCGATGCGTGCGCGACTGCGGCCCGGACGACTTCTACACCGCGCTGCGCCACGCGCGCGCGTCCATCGACGCCATGGACGTGCGCGAGATGCTGTCCTATTTGCGCCTGAGCCTTGGCGACGCCCATCAGTTCAGCCGCTATCTGCCCCGGCTGACGGAGCTGGCCCTGGACTTGGACGCCGACGAGCGGCGGTCCGTCGTCGAGGTCGTGGAACGGTGCTGGTCCCTGTACTTCCCGCTGGGCGAGGACCGCGACCTGGGCTACGGTATCGCGGCCCTGTTCTATGCCCTGGACGATTACCCCAGCGCCTTGACGTATTTCGAGCGTTCCGTGGCCTTGTATGGGGCGCACACGGGGGCGCTTTACAACATGGCGGCTTGTTACGGCCTTCTGGGCCGCACGGATGAAGCCGCCGCCCTGCTGCGCGTGGTCTTGGAAACGGACCCGGACAACGCCCCCGCCCGCGCCCTGCTCGCCCGGTACGCGGCGTGATGCTTTAGGCTGCCGAGATCGTCTGGAGGCTGTCCAGGAACGCCAGGCTTTTCAGGTCGCGCTCCAATCGGGACCGGAGAAAGCGGCGCAGGGCGAGCCGGGCGAGGTTGAGACCTTTCGGCCCTGCCGCCGGCAGGGCGGGCAGCATCGTGGCGGCCTCCTCCGAGGGAATGCCCGCCAGCGTCTGCAGCAGGCGCAGGGCGCCGTAAGACAGGGCGCTGTGGTCCTCGTTGGACGCCGGGCGCGCGTGCAGCGGGCAGAGCGCCCCGCCCAATGACACCGACAGGGCGAACGATTCGTCCCGCCCGAAGTCTCCCGGCAGCGGCGCGTCGCAGACGGCGCACGCGCCGAGGTTGGGCGCGTATCCGAGGTCGGCGAGCAGTTGGGTCTCGAACCAGCGCGTCGGCAGTTCGGGCAGGGGCAGCGCCTGGAGCAGATGCAGCCCCGTCAGGAGCAGGTCGAACAGCTCCGGGTTCGGGGCCTCGTCGGCGATGGAGTGGTCGATGAGATCGGCCAGGTACAGCCCGTGGGCCAGCCGGGGCAGGTCCTGGTGCAGCGCCGGGAACGACTCGGCGACTTCCACCTGCGTGACGATCTCCAGGGACTTGCCCGTGGCGAGTTGGAAGCGGGTGCAGGTCAGCACTTCGGTCGCGCCCGAAAGCCGTGAGACGGCCTTGCGCGCGCCCTTGGCGATGGCGGATAGGCGGCCACGGTCGCGCGAGAACAGGGTGAGTATCTTGTCCGTCTCGCCGTAGTTGATGCGGCGCAGGACGATGGCGAGGGTGTTATAGGACGGCATAGCGGCTTCCGCTCGTCTGCGACAATCGCGCCTCTGTTCCGCGGCATTTATTCCCGGCCCTGAAGGGCCGGGCTATTGAGATCGCGAAGCCCCTGCGGGGCTGCTGGATACAGCGTTGTCACACGCCCGGCTTGCTCGGGGCGGGAGGCCATACGCTCAGGTCTATGGGTGAACTGACCGTCCGGTCAGTCTGAGAGCATTTTGCTTCCCGACTCAGGCGCGCGGCTCGCCTGTTCCAGAAATACCATCTCGGCAGCCATAACAAGAGGCAGAACACAGGGAGGACGGCAAGAACAAAAGGGGCTATGTAGTAGCCCTGCCGCGCCAACAGACCGACAAGCAGTGCGCGTGCTCTTCCGTGATGAGAAAACGCCTCGTGGAAGAACATAGGGAAACGGTACCGTAGCCATATGAGCGGCACCAGAAGCAGCACCAGGTCTAAGATGTACAAGGCCATCCCCAGGCCAAGCGCCGACCTGAGATAAAGCCCGAAACTGTACGGCTGTGTCGGCTCCAGACGGGCGGTAGGCACAAGCCACCCGAAAGGTGGTCTTTTTCGCCTGCCATCACGCTCTTTTACACAGTATGGCTCCAGCTTGTCCAGAATCGCTTCTGCGGAAAGCCTCACGGCAACACCTTTTCCCTTCGCTAGCCGATGTTTTCGGGGCGGTAGCCATCCAGCAAAGCCTTGCCCGAAGACGTGCCGATGCGGTTGGCGCCGGCGTCGAGCATCTGCAAGGCGGTCTCGACGGTCTTGATGCCGCCGGAGGCTTTGATGCCGATGGGGGAGGGGCCGACGGCGCGGCGGATGCGGCGGATGTCTTCGGCGGTCGCGCCGCCGCCCGCCGTGCCGGTGGAGGTCTTGACAAAGTCGGCCCCGGCGTCGCGCACCAGGCGGCTGGCGAGGTCCTTCTCGTCGTCCGTCAGGTAGAACGTCTCGATGATGACTTTCAGCAGGACGCGGCGGGCCTCGTCGGTCGGGCTGCCCGGCTTGGTGGCTTCCACCATCTCGCGCAGGTCCTGGGCGACGGCCTCGTGGTCGCCGGACTTGAACTTGGAGATGTTGAGGACGGCGTCGATCTCGCGGGCGCCGTTGGCGACGGCGTTTTTGATCTCGAAGACTTTGGTCAGTCGCGTCGTCGCGCCGAACGGGAAGGCGACGACGGTGCAGACCTTGACGTCGGAGCCTTCTAAAAATCGGGCGGCGGTGCCGACCCAGCAGGGCAGGATGCAGACGCTGGCGAAGTGGCGCGGGGCGCTGTCCTCGCACAGCCGCAGCACGTCGTCTTTGGTCGAGTCGGGCCGCAGCAGCGTGTTGTCGATGGTCTTGGCGAACTGCTCTTTGGTGTACATGGTCAGGCCTGCGCGCGACGCCGGGTCGCGTCCTTCCATCCGCCGACCAGGCGGCGGACTTGCTGTTCACTGTCGGGGCTGTCGGCGTTCCTGTGTAAGAAGTCTACGAGGGCGCTGCCGATGACGGCGCCGTCGGCCATGGCGACGACCTGGGCGACGTGGGCGGGGGTGGAGACGCCGAAGCCCACGCACAGCGGCTTGTCTGTGGAGCGCCGGATGAGTGACAGGGTTCCCTGGAGTTCGTCGGGCAGGTCGTGCCGCGCCCCGGTCACGCCGGTGCGCGAGACGCAGTAGACAAACCCGGTCGTGGCGTGCGCGATCCGCGCGATCCGCTCGGGCGTCGAGGTCGGCGCGACCAGGAAGATGGTCGCCAGCCCGTGCGCGTCGGCCTCCTGTTTCCAGTGTTCGGCCTCTTCGGGGGGCAGGTCGGTCAGGATCGCGCCGTCCGCGCCCGCGTCCGAAGCGGCCTGGGCGAAGCGGGCGAGGCCGTGCTTCAGGACCAGGTTGTACGATGTCATCAGGACCAGTGGCACCTGGGTCATGGTGCGAATGTCGCGGACCATCTGCAGGACGGTAAGCGGCGTCACGCCTCGGTCCAGCGCGCGCTGGGACGACGCCTGGACGGTCGGACCGTCGGCCAGTGGGTCGGAGTAAGGGATGCCAAGTTCGATCACGTCGGCCCCGGCCTCGGCGATCATCGTGACCAGGCGCGGCGTGCCGTCGATACTGGGGTCGCCGGCGGTGAGGAAGGCGACGAGTGCGCCTTCATCCTTGTCGCGGAGCCGGCGGAATGTGTCGTCAAGGCGTTGGGACATGATGCGTCACAGCAGTCCCAGTCGCTCGGCGACGGAGTCCACGTCCTTGTCGCCCCGGCCCGACAGGCAGACGATGATCTTCTGGTCGGGGGGCAGCGTGGGCGCGAGTTTCCGCAGGTGGGCGAAGGCGTGGGACGTTTCCAGGGCGGGGATGATGCCCTCGGTGCGGGCGACCCACTGGAAGGCGTCGAGGGCGTCGTCGTCGGTGACGGCGACGTACTCGGCGCGGCCGATGTCCTTGAAGTAGGCGTGTTCGGGGCCGACGCCGGGGTAGTCCAGGCCCGCCGAGATGCTGTGCGTGGCGCTGACCTGGCCGTAGTCGTCCTGGAGCACGTAGGACGCCGAGCCGTGCAGGACGCCCTTGCTGCCCGTCGTCAGGGTGGCCGCGTGGTGGGGGGTGTGGACGCCGCGCCCGGCGGCCTCGACGCCGATCAGGCGCACGCCCTCGTCGTGGACGAAGGGGTAGAAGGCGCCCATGGCGTGCGACCCGCCGCCGACGCAGGCGAGGACGACGTCGGGCAGGGCGCCGGTGTCCTCCTGCAGCTGCTGCCGCGCCTCGATGCCGATGACGGACTGGAAGTCGCGGACCATGGTCGGGTAGGGGTGCGGCCCGGCGACGGTGCCGATGATGTAGTGGGTGTCGCGGACGTTGGTGACCCAGTCGCGCATGGCGTCGTTGAGGGCGTCCTTGAGCGTGCGGGTGCCGCTGGTCACGCTGCGGACTTCGGCGCCGAGCAGCTTCATGCGGACGACGTTGAGCGCCTGCCGCCGCACGTCTTCCTCGCCCATGTAGACGACGCACTGGTAGCCGAACAGGGCGCAGGCCGTGGCGGTGGCGACGCCGTGCTGGCCCGCGCCGGTCTCGGCGATGATGCGGGTCTTACCCATGCGCCGCGCCAGCAGGATCTGGCCGAGCACGTTGTTGATCTTGTGGGCGC
>CAXUCQ010000237.1:0-422 GCA_964249295.1 uncultured Armatimonadales bacterium
GTCCAGAACGAGGGCGGTCGTCCAGGCGCCGACCGGAATCTCGACCAGGACCGGGTGCAGAGCGTGTCCCAGCCAGACGCCGCTCAGGAAGTCGGCGACCGTCTGCCTCGCGGGCGTCATCGGCGTGTAGGCCTTGGCGACCGCGTTTTGCATCTCTTCCGCGACAGGCCCGAGCCACTCCTGCTCGTTCAACGCCTGCGTGACCTTCATTGAGTTCATCCGGGTTCTCCTGGCGAAGATTCGCTCTTCTCGTTAGTTATTCTCCGCGCGGGCTGCGCGTAAACCTCCGCGCGTCAGCCGCCCGCGCCTGGGGCGGACGGCGCGTCCTCGATCTCGATCGCCGCCGGGTGCTGCTGGGCGCGTCGGAGGCGGCCCGTGTCGAACTTGGGCCGCCGGTGGAAGTCGTAGAGGCCGTTCTCCTC
>CAXUCQ010000237.1:432-3565 GCA_964249295.1 uncultured Armatimonadales bacterium
GTGTAGCAGTACCCGAACATGTCGGCGTTGCCCATGAGGATGTCGCAGACGGCCTCGAAGCGCCCGTAGAAGTCCTCGACGGAGGCCGGGTCCGACCCGTAGCCCCAGCTGGTGTCGCGCTGCTGGAGGTTCTCGCGGGCGTCTTTGACCGCAGACGCCGGATTCCACCGGAACCCGCCGAACTCGCTGACGAAGTACGGCTGTCCCCGGTACGGGACGGACCAGACCTCGCTCTCCTTCTGCGCGTCTTCCGGGTCGTTGACCACCTGGCGGGGGTTGACGAACACGCCCCCCGCCGGGTGGCGCGAGTGCCGGCGGCGGAAGGCCTCCAGGCCGCGGTCGAAACCCCTGTCGTCGATGTAATCGTGCGAGTCGTAGATGTCGGACTCGGGGACGCGGTGCGAGTAGCCCGAGGTGTCCAGCACGGGGCGCGTGGTGTCCATGGCCTTGGCGGCCAAAAACAGCGCGCGGGTGGCGTCGTCCAGATCGCCGATCCGGTCGTGCCGCGGCTGGGCCGTCTCGTTGAGGGCGCACCAGCCGATGATGGCCGGGTGGGAATAGTCGCGCTCCAGGACCTCCAGCCACTGGGCGGCGTAGGTGATGCCGTGCCGCTGGTGGTCGTGCGACGGCCCCTGGCCGCCGGCCCCCCAGTCGGCGAATTCGCCCCAGACCAGGTAGCCGAGCCGGTCCGCGTGGTACAGGAACCGCTCCTCGAAGACCTTCTGGTGCAGGCGCGCGCCGTTGAACCCGGCGGCCTGACTCAGCCGGATGTCGGCCTCCAGGGCCGCATCGGTGGGCGCGGTCATGACGCCGTCGGGGTAATAGCCCTGGTCCAGAACGAGCCGCTGGAAGACGGACCGCCCGTTGATCCGCACCTTGCGCCCGTCCAGGGCGATGCTCCGCAGGCCCGCATAGCTTGTGGCGCGGTCTACCACGCCTCCCTCGGCGTCACGAAGCTCGATCTCGAGATCGTACAGGTGCGGATGGTCGGGCGACCACAGGCGGCGGCGCTCCGGGGGGATCGGCAGGTCCAGCCGGGGCGACAGGTCCAGGTGCGCGGCGCACTCGGCCTCAGCGACAATGCCCCGCGCGTCCCGCAGGGCGGCGTACAAGCGCAGTCCGGGCCGGTTGCCGGTCAGCGGCTGCTCCAGGCGGACCAGGCCGTTGGCGACATCCGGCGTCAGGCGCGGGCGTTTCAGCGCGGCCTCGGGGACCGGCTCCATCCAGACGGTCTGCCAGACGCCTGTCGTGCGCGTGTAGAAGCAGGCGTGGGGCGCATACTCGGAGGACTGCTTGCCCAGCGGCTGGCCCGCCCGGCTGCGGTCGCGGGCGCGCACGACGATCGTCGCCGTGTCACCACCCGTCAGCCCGTCCAGCGGGCAGGTGAACGGCGTGAACCCGCCCCGGTGGCGGCCCGCTTCACTGCCGTTGATCCAGACGGTCGCATCATAGTCCACCGCGCCGAAGTGGAGCAGCACGCGCCGCCCGCGCCAGGACTCGGGGATGGGGACGACGCGCCGGTACCAGACGGCGGGCATGAAATCGACCTGTTGAACGCCGGACAGGGCCGCCTCCGGGCAGAAGGGTACCTGAATGCTCCCAGCCAACTCCCGTTCGCGCAGCCCGCGCTCCAGCCCGCTGTCTCCGGCGTCGATCTCGAACTGCCACTCGCCGTTCAGACACAGCCAGTCTTCGCGCACGAACTGCGGGCGCGGGTACTCCGGGCGCGGAATCGTCATCTGCTCGGTTGCTCCAGATTCTTTATGGTTCGTTCGCAGTTTGAGAGGTCAGAAACGCGGGGCCAGGGGAGTGCCAGTCCAGCATCCCGAGCGTGGAACGGGCTGGCGGGGTCATCCGCGACAAGAAGTTACGATATTCAATCAACACGTTCTCAAAGCCGGCAGCGTCACGCCGCCGTTTCTACGCGATCGCCCCGTCTATTATACTGAAATGAGTGTGGGAAGGCAACCGGCGCAGGACACGTCCGCGCGAAAACGGGAAAGGGTGAGGGGCAGATGCCACCCGCCCTTTGAGGAGGCAGGAACTCACACGACCTGCACGGTCTGTCAGGTTCGCCGAGCGGGCTGCGCGCTTCTGGCCCGTTCCCTATGAGAGCAGGCCATTCCTCCAGATGCGCCTGCGTGGACTCCCTCGATCATCTCTCGCAGTACAATGTCTGAACAACGTCGTGTGTCTTCTCCGCGGACGAGCGCGATGAACAGCGGATCCGGCGTGATCACTATCGGGTGATCCGAAACTCCCCGTGGCTCGCGGCGAGTGAGTCGCCGCCTATCCACACGTGATACAAACTCGGCTCGACGAGCTGATGGCCGGCGTTGTCCCAGAACGACAGCTCTTCAAAGCCCAGGGGGAAGCGGACCTCCCTCGATTCGCCGGGGGCCAGCGTGACGCGCGTGAAGCCCTTCAAGCTGCGGATCGGCTGTTCGAGGCTCGTGCCGACGTTGCCGACGTAACACTGCACGACTTCGGTGGCGGACACCTTTCCGGTGTTCGTGACGGTGGTCCTGGCGGTGACGAGACTCTTCGCGCCGGCGGCGGCCTGGCGGACGGGCAGACTTTGACGGGAAAGCGTCACGCCCGAGTATCCGAACTGGGTGTAGGAGAGGCCGAAGCCGAAGGGGAAGAGCGCGGCGTTAGGGGCATCAACGTAGCGGGAAACCCAGTGTGGGCCGGACGGGCCATGATCGAGGTCGGCGTCCCCGGCCGGGCGGCCTGTCGGCAGCTGGTTGTAGTAGAGCGGCTCCTGGCCCTCGGTCTGGGGGAAGCTCATGGGGAGCTTGCCGCTGGGCGCGACCTGGCCGTACAGGACGTCTGCGATGGCGTGGCCTGCTTCGGTGGCAGGGAACCAGACTTCCAGGAGGGCGTCAACCTTGTCCACGACGGGCGTGAGAACCAGAGGGCGACCGGAGAAGAGCAGCATGACGACGGGTTTGCCGAGCGCGGAGATGCGGTCGATGAGCTGCTGCTGATTGCCGGGCAGGTCGATGTGAGCGCGCGCTTCCGCTTCGCCGCTCATTCCGCTCGATTCGCCGAGGGCAAGGACCACGACATCAGCCTGCCGCGCGGCGTCTTCCGCGGCGGCAAAACCCGCGTCGGAGGTGGAGGTGAAATC
>CAXUCQ010000237.1:3575-5147 GCA_964249295.1 uncultured Armatimonadales bacterium
CGTATAAACGACCGAGCCGCCGTGCGCCGCTGCCCATTCCTCAAGCCCGGCACGCACCGAGATCGTGTCCTCCCGTCGGCTGTTGCCCCAGGCGCCCTGCAGGTCGGTGGTGTCGGCCAGGGGGCCGATGAGGGCGATCTTCGCCCCCGCGCGCAGCGGCAGGACGGGGGTTCCGTTTTCCGATCTGTTCTGGAGCAGAACGAATGACTCTTCGGCGGCCCGGCGCACAAGCTCGCGGTGTTCCGGCACGGCGGCGTTGATTTCGGTGCCGGTGGGATAAGGATGCTCAAAAAGGCCCAGGGCGAACTTCACCCGGAGGACGCGGCGGACGGCCTCGTCGACGGTGGCCATCGAGACGCGGCCCGAACGGATCAAGGCCGGCAGCTCCGCGTCGTATGTGTGCGAGCGCATGTCCACCTCGACTCCGGCGGTGATCGCTTTCTCCGCCGCGGTCGCCGGGTCGAGCGCGATGCCGTGATTGATCAGCTCGACGACCGCGCGGTCGTCGCTGACGACGAAGCCGGCGAAGCCCCACTGCTTGCGCAGGATGGTGTCGAGCAGATAGGGGTCGGCGGTGGCCGGGACGCCGTTGAGCGCGTTGAACGAACTCATCAAAGTCGCCGCGCCGGCATCGACCGCGGCTTTGTAAGGCGGCAGGTAATCCTGGCGGAGCCGGCTGTCGCTCATGTCGGTGGTGTTGTACTCGCGTCCGGCTTCGGCGGCCCCGTAGGCGGCGAAGTGCTTGACGGAGGCGGCGACAGACTGGGGGTCGTCGAGCCGGTCGCCCTGGAATCCGTGGACGTAGGCGCGGGCCATGGCGGAGCCGAGATAAGCGTCTTCGCCGGCGCCCTCGGCGGTGCGTCCCCAGCGGGCGTCGCGGGAGATGTCGACCATGGGCGCGTAGAACCAGCGGATGCCGGAGGGCGTCGCCTCCTCGGCGGCCATGCGGGCGAGCGAGGTTCCAAGATCGGGGTCGAAGCTGGCGGCGACCCCGAGCGGGATCGGATAGCCGGTGCGGTATCCATGCAGGACGTCGGCGCCGGTCAGCAGGGGAATGTGCAGGCGGCTCTTGTCGACGGCGGCGTGCTGATACGCGGTGACCTGCGCCTGTCCGGCGACGTTGAGCAGCGAGCCGATGAGGCCTCGCTCGGCGAGATGCATGGCGTCGAGCGGCTCGCCCGGCGGAGCCGCGCCGGCCTCGCCGTTGGGGCCGGCGATGGTGGTGGCCGATGTGGTGCCGGAGGTGTTGTACTGCACAAGCTGGCCGAGTTTCTCCGCGAGAGTCATCTTCTTGAGCAGCCCGTTGACGCGGCGCTCGATCTGCGGCGACGCGAGCTGCGCGTTTAGGTGGGGGGGAGGCGGCGAGGGGTGCGGTGGCTGCGCCAGAGCCGACGCGCCGGCAAGAACAATACCCGACGCCACAAACAAGCCGCGTAGAGAAGCGAGGGTTAATAATCGAATCATAGCAGTATGCTTTCGGTTCAGGATTGAGAAAACACCACAAGAATGCGAACGTGCGCTCCACCACCCGGTGGCCCGGCAGCACCGAGAAGCCCGCGTACCCGCCGGGCT
>CAXUCQ010000238.1:0-5135 GCA_964249295.1 uncultured Armatimonadales bacterium
CCCGTGAACCCACTCGTCTCCGTCGTCCACGCCATCGGCACCAAGCCGCTGACCGTCCGCCTGGCGGCGCAGAACGTCGTGCTGGCGTCCACGCTGAAGTCCAAAGACAAAGAAAAGATCGTCCAAAGCCTGGTGCTGATGATCGGCCTGACGCTGGTCATCGTGAGCATCGCCCTCCGGCCCCCATCGCCGCGGCTGATCCTGCCGGACGCGCTCGGGGCGCTGGCCGCGCTGCTTTTCACGATCCCGGCGGTGCAGACGCTGCGGAAGCTCCGTCAGCCGAAGAGCGACGGCGGATGACCTTAACCATCTGCTCGGCAGCGCGACGGAGGACTGATGGCCGTCTGTGAACTCCACCTTTCCCAGAACAACGCGCTCCAGAAGATGAGGTCCTGCACCGTCATCCTGCCGGAAGGCAAATCGGGGCCGTTCCCGGTGCTCTACCTGCTGCACGGCCTGAGCGACGACCACACGGCCTGGACGCGCTGGACGAGTCTGGAGCGCTACGTCAGCGACCTGCCGCTGATCGTGGTCATGCCCAACGGCGAGCGCGGCTGGTACACCGACGCCGTCGCGGAGCCGCGCGCCGCCTTTGAAACGCTGATCGCGCGCGACATCGTCGGCTTCATCGACCGGACGTTCCAGACGATCCCGACTCGCGCGGGCCGCGTCATCGCCGGATTGTCGATGGGCGGCTACGGCGCGCTGAAGCTGGCCCTGAAGCGCCCGGACCTGTTCCGCGCCGCTGTCAGCCACTCGGGCGCCGTCGAGATGGCCTCCCGCTCCCTGGTCTCGGCCCCCGGCGCCTCCGACGGCGAGATCGAGCGGGAGCGCGAGCGCATCCCCATCTTTGGGCCGAATCCGCAGGGCGGCGACAACGACCTTTCGGCGCTGGCCCGCCGCGCCGACCCGGCGACGCGCCCCGCGCTGCGAATCGACTGCGGCGTGGACGACTTCCTGATCGAACACAACCGCCGCTTCCACATCCTTCTGACAGACATGGGCGTGCCGCACGAGTACGCAGAACACCCCGGCGCGCACGACTGGGCCTACTGGGACGCACACATATTCGACACGATTACGTTCTTCGCACGGCAATTGTGGCCGGATGGGGGCGCCTGAAGAGCGCCCGTGTCGGATTCACGCGGCCAGCGGGACGTCCGCCGTGCAGAAGGCGCACTTGGAGGCTTTGACGGGGATGCTGCTGACGCAGAAGGGGCATTCGCGCGTCGTGGGCGCGACGGGCGTCTCCGTCTTGCGCAGGGACATCAGGTGGTTGACCGGCTTGACGACGAAGAAGAAGACCACGGCGGCGATCAGCAGGAACGAGACGATCGTGTTGATGAAGTCGCCGAACAAAAACGTGCTGCCGTGGATCGGGGTGTTGAGCTGGCTGAAATCCAGCGGCTTCTTGGGGTCGGCGAAGAAGACGCCGATCAGCGGCGTGATGACGTCTTTGACCAGGGCGGTGACGATGCCGCCGAACGCGCCGCCGATGACGACGCCGACGGCCAGATCGACGACGTTGCCGCGCAAGATGAAGTCTCGGAACTCTGTGGCTGCGCTCATGGGGACGACCTGCTTTCTGCGCGAGGGGTGGGGATAAGGGCGTTCCCCCGCTTCGCAGGCATTATAACATGCTTACCCCATCTCGGCAAGCGTTCAGGGGCGGAGCGGGCGGGAAAATCAGCCGGGCGTCATGTGCGGAGCGGGCGGCGCGGCGCCCCGGCGCGCGCGCAGGAACGCTTCGCCGCACGCGGGGTCCCACTGGACGCCGGAGCCTTCGGCGAGGATGTCCAGCGCCTTGGCGTGAGGCATCCCCTTGCGGTACGGGCGGTCCGTCGTCATGGCCGAAAAGGCGTCGGCGACGGACATCACGCGGGCGATCAGGGGCGTCTCCTCGCCGCATAGGCCGAACGGGTAGCCCTGTCCGTCCCAGCGCTCGTGGTGGTAGCGCACGGCGTCCAATGTCTCCTCGAAGCCAGGGACGGACTCCGCGATGACCGCCCCCATCGTCGGGTGCTGCCGGATCGCCGCGAACTCGGCCTCGGACAACTGGCCGGGCTTGCGAAGGATGTTGTCGGGGACGCCGATCTTCCCCACGTCGTGGATCAGCGCGGCGGTCTCCAGGAGGCGGCGGGTCTGGGCGTCCAGCCCGAGCGCGTCGGAGGTCTCGACGCAGTAGCGCATCACGTCTTCGGAGTGCCGGCGGGTGTAGCGGTCTTTGTTGTCGACCGACGTCACCAGCGCGTCGAGCATCGAGAAGCCCTCGCGGGAGCGGTTCAGGCTTTCGCGCACGCTCTCGGCGTAGCCGTCGTCGTCGCCGCCCGTCTTCGACCGGCGCAGGCGCTCGTCGGCCAGCTCGAGGACGTCGCCCCTGGCGGCGCCCTCGCTCGGGAACAGGGCCAGGCCGACGGACAGGCCGAGCGGGATCGCCTGGTCGTATCCTTCGGGCCGGTAGCTGACGCCGGCGAGACGCTGACGCAGGTGCGCCGTGAGTTCGGACGCCGTTTCGCCCCCCTTGCAGGGCATGAGGATGGCGAACTCGTCGCCGCCGAACCGCGAGATCGCGTCGTAGGACCGGCTGGCCGCGCGCAGGGCCGCCGCGACCTTCTGCAGCACCTCATCGCCGACCTTGTGGCCGTAGACGTCGTTGAAGAACTTGAAGTTGTCGATGTCCAGCAGGGCGATCGCCAGCAGGCCGCCGCCGCGCTGGGCGCGGTCCGCCTCCTCCTCCAATCGCCGCTGGAACGCCCGGTGGTTGAGCAGCCCGGTCAGCGGGTCGTGGTCGGCCCGGTCGATCGCTTCGGCCAGCAGCCGCTCGCGCTCGGCATCGACGGCCTTGCGGGCGGTGATGTCCACGAACGTCACGACGGCGCCCGCGGTCTGCCCGTTCTCCGTCAGCGGCGAGGCGGTGTACTCGACGGCGAAGCAGGACCTGTCTCTGCGCCACATCACCTCGTCATCGACCCGGACGGGACGGCCCGTCCGCATGGCGTTGTAGACGTAGCCCCGGTCCTCGGGGTAGTCGCTCCGGTCCGCGTGGCGGGAGTGGATCGCGGCATGGATGCTGCGGCCCAGCAGCTCGCTGACGCCGTAGCCGAGCATCTGGGCCGCCGCCTTGTTGATGAACGTGCACCGGCCGTTCAGGTCGACGCCGTAGATGCCTTCGCCGCTCGATTCAAGAAGCAGGCGCAGATGGGTGGCGAGGTTGGTGCGGTCGGCCTCGGCCTTCTTGCGGGCCGTGACGTCCTCCACGGTCCCCTCGAAGCACGCCAGGGCGCCGTCCGGGCCGCGCACGGCCCGCGCCGTTTCCGAGACCCAGACGACTCTGCCGTCGCGCCGCTTGACCTGCGCCTCGCAGTCGCGCAGCGTCCCCTTCTCCATCAATGCGCTCACAAACCGGGCGCGGTGGCCGGGATCGACATAGCCCTGACGGCTCGCGTCCGTGATCTCGCGCATCAGGTCGTCGGGCGACTCGTAGCCGTAGATCTGCGCCATGGCCTTGTTGGCGCTGAGGATGCGGCCCTCGGGCGTGGACTGCCAGAAGCCGACCACGGCGTCTTCGACGGTGCTGCGGCAGCGGGCCTCCGTCTGACGCGCCCTCTGTTCACGGGCATGGACCCGCGCCAGAAGCTCGGCAACGGTCTTCCCGAGCGGCCCCATCTCGCGCAGCGCGCCGGGCGACAGGGCGGGGATCGCCTCCCGGCCCGTGTCCTGGAGCGCCCGCAGGAAGACGCCGAATCCACCGAAACTCCGCCGCAGACACCAGAAAACAAACGCGGTGACGACGCCCCAGATCAGCGACAGTCCGCCGACGATCTCCCAGCGGGTATGGGCGATCTGGGCGCGCAGGAACGCATCGCTCAGCGCCACGTCCACGGCGACCAAAGGCCCGCGCGCGACCGACTGCCGGTACACGGTGACGGACTGCGCCGTCTGCGGCGGCCCGAGCGGGAAGGGCGACGCCGGCGTGCCGTGCAGCAGGCGCGTCAGCGGCTTGGAGAGGGGACACCCCGGCAGGCACAAGGTGTGGCCGTCGCGCATCAGCAGACACGCCCAGGCCACGCCCGGCTCCTTCTGGGCGTCCGAGAGGGCGTTCTGGAACCCTTGACTTCCGCCCTTGGCGCAGGCGCGGGCGAGTGAGAGCGCCATCACCGCGCCCTGAGCGCCCGAACGCGCCTCCTGATCCCGCTCCGTCATCGGCCCGAAAACACGCAGCGCCAGCGAGAGAGTCAGGGCCAGGCCGATCAGCTGCAGCGCCGCCAGTTTTGCGATCAGGGGTTTCATAGGCTACCGAACATTCTCGGCGGCGGCGAGGTGTTTTCTTAGAGTTCTCCTAATCTTCTCTGCGCTCAAACAGCGAACAAAGCCGCAGGCGGCGAGTCGCCGAGTCGCGCCTCGCTCAGCGGCGGTAGGCCACACGACCGCCGATGATCGTCCAGGCGACCTCACCTGTGGCGGCGTCCAGGATGACCACGTCGGCGTCCTTGCCCGCTTCCAGCGAGCCGTGGCGGTCCGACAGGCCCAACTGACGGGCGGCGTTGGCGCTTGCCAGAGGGGACGCCTCCCAGGGCGTCAACAGGGCGAACGCGCGCGCGTTCTGGAACGCCCGGTTCATCGTCAGGACGCTGCCGGCGAGCGTGCCGTCGGCGAACGACGCCGTGCCGTCCTCGACGCGCACGGGCGTGCCGCCCAGGGCGTACACGCCGTCGGGCATGGCGGCGCCTTCCATCGCGTCGGTGATGAGCGCCACGCCGTGGATCCCTTTGGCGTTCACGACAAGCCGGACGATCAGCGGGTCGAGGTGGACCCCATCGGCGATGACTTCGGCGACCAGTTCCGGGTGCGCCAGGATCGCGGCGGCGGCGCCCGCGTTCCGGTGGTGGACCCCCGTCATGGCGTTGAAGACGTGCGTCCCCTGGCGTGCGCCCCACGCCACGGCCTCCGTGACGGCGGCGGCCTGGGCGTCGGTGTGGCCGAGCGAGACGACGACGCCCGCTTGCGACGCGGCGCGGATCAGGCCCTCGGCGCCGGACATCTCGGGCGCCAGGGTGATCTCGCGGATCGTGCCGTGGGAGACCTCCTGCCAGTGGACGAACTCTGCCGGGTCGGGGAGGCGGACGTGGGCGGCG
>CAXUCQ010000239.1:0-4777 GCA_964249295.1 uncultured Armatimonadales bacterium
AGCCGGGGGGGGGAGGCCAAACGCCGGGGGGATTCTTCGGCCCCGTAGTATTCGCCGACGCGGTGTACCGCGACGGGCGCGTCGAACAGCGCGGACAGGCGCTCGGCCGTCAGAATCTCGGACTTGGGGCCGTCGGCGAACGCCCTTCCGTCCCGCAGCAGCAGCACGCGCCCGATCTCGGGCAGGACCTCCTCGACGTGGTGCGTGACCAGCAGGACGGTCCTGCCGCGCCCGGCGACCCCGCGCAGCGTCTCCAGGAAGCGCCGGCGGGCCGCCAGGTCCAGGCCGGTCGTCGGCTCGTCCAGCAGCAGGGCGCGCGGGTCGGACACCAGCGCCCGCGCGATCAGGATGCGCCGCGCCTCCCCCGTCGACATCTGCTCCAGCGGCTTGTCGGCCAGGTGCGACGCTTCCACCTGGGCGAGCGCGTCCTGCGCCCGTTCGCGCATCGTCGCCGAAACCCGGTGGTGGTCCGCCAGGCCCTGACTTGCGAAAAAGCCGGACAGCACCACTTCCAGGCCGCGCCGCGCGCCGTCGCCCACGAACGCTTGGTGCAGGTCCGCCGAGACGATCCCGAGCAGCGCGCGCAGTTCGAAGACGTCCCACCGGTCCCGCCCGAAGATCGTGACGGCGGGCCGGCCGTCGGCATGGGCCAGCGCGTAGAGCTGACGGGTGAGCAGCTTGATGAGCGTGCTCTTGCCGGACCCGTTCGGCCCCAGGATGGCGGTGTGCTGCCCCTCGGCGATGGTCAGGCTCAGGCCGTCGAGGAGCCGCCTGCCGTTGCGGGCCACGGTCGCGCCGTCGATGCGGAGCAGGGGGGCGTCGTTGTCGGAGTTTGTCATGCCGTTTGTAACACCCGCGCGGGCGCGTTTTGTTTCCCTCAGCCTCTCCGGGGCTTTGTTGTTCCAACAGACCTCTTGCGAGCGCCCCAGGGCTGAACCCCTGGGCGGTGAAAGCATGGGGGGATGAGCAGAAGATCGCCGAAAAAATAATGCTTGACAACGGGTGGATTTCTGATATAATGCGCATACGTATACGCAAAGGGCGATGCGCCCGCGCCGACGGACACCGTGATTTTCTGGGATTTGCGAAAACAGCGGGGCCTTTTCCGTGCCGATCACCGCCAAAGACATCGCCCGTGAGCTGAACCTGTCGCAGCCGACCGTTTCGCGCATCCTGAGCGGGGACGAGCGGCACCGCGTTTCTTCGGTCACGCGCCAGCGCGTCCTCGACGCGGCCCGGCGGCACCAGTACCAGCCCAACGCCGTCGCCCGCTCCCTGCGCCACGGGCGGACCCACCTGGTCGGCCTGTACACCAACCACAACTACGACGCCCGCAACGACTTCCTCGGCGCCATCATCGGCTCCCTCCAGCGCGCCTGCGAGGCGCAGGACCTGGACCTGCTGCTGCACAGCGCCTTCCGCAACGGCTCGCCCGACGACATCTACGGCAAGCTGCGCAACGGGCGCATCGACGGCCTGATCCTGCACACCGGCGGCGACGACCCGCTGATCGGCATCCTGGGCCGCTCCTCGCTGCCCGTCGTGGCCGTCGCCGACAGCCTGCCGGACCTGCCCGCCGTGATCTGCGACGACGCCGACGGCATGCGGCAGTTGATCGCCCACCTGCGCGGGCGCGGCCACCGGCGCTTCGCCTTTCTGGCGCCCCGCGAGTCGCTGACGTCGGTCGAGCGCCGCCGCGCCGCTTTCGAGGACGAGACGGCCCGCGCGGGCGTCGCCCCCCACGACAGCCCGGTGCTGCTGATCGACTTCGAGAATCCCGTCCTGGCTTCGGGCGACGGCCAGGCCTCCGTCCTCGACACCCTGCTCGGCGGCGAACACCCCGCCGCCGTCTGCTGCTGGAACGACCGCACGGCCTACAACCTGCTGCAAGCCTGCGGCGAGCGCGGCGTCCGCGTCCCCGAGGACCTGGCCGTGGCCGGGTTCGACGGGTTCCTGGCGACCAAAGCGCCGCGCTGGCGCCTCGTGACCGTCCGCTGCCCCTGGGACGACGTGGCCGCGACCGCCCTGCAGACCCTGCAGCGCCTGATGGTGGGCCAAGAGATCGCCCCCGAAACCTGTCTGCCGGTGACGCTCGTCCCCGGCGACACCGCCTGACCCCAGGCCGCAGACATCATCGTCTGTTCATCAACCGTCCGAGTTCTGGTCACGAAGGAGAAACCGAAATGAAACGCACGACCGTCCGCCGAAGCCGCCCACAGCGCGGTTTCACCCTGATCGAGCTGCTCGTCGTCATCGCCATCATCGCGATCCTGGCGGCCATCCTGTTCCCCGTCTTCGCCCAGGCCCGCGAAAAGGCGCGTGCCATCGCCTGCCTGTCCGGCACCAAGCAGATGGCCCTCGCCGTCCTCCAGTACTCGCAGGACAACGATGAGAAGTGTCCCGGCGGCATCGACGGCTACGGCGGGCGGGCCCAGGCCGGCGGCGAGGGCGGCAGCGGCTGGGCCGGGCAGGTCTATGCCTACGTGAAAAGCACCGGCGTGTTCCTCTGCCCGGACGACTCCACCAACTCCCAGGCCTTCCACACCAGTTCCTTCGCGCTCAACTCCAACCTGTCGACGGGTCTGCCGGACCCGGTCACCTACCCCGACGGGTGCGACCGCTCCGACAGCGTCTCCCTGGCGGCGATCTCCTCTCCGGCCATGACGGTCGGCGCGTTCGAGGTCAGCGGCAGCAACGGCTATGACCTCACCATCGAGGAACTGCCCCAGTCCCAGGGCGGCACCAGGGATGGGTGCGGCGGCTCCCCGGCCGGCAACGGCCTCGGGCAGAGCTACGACCCGACGGGGTACAACTCCGTGCAGACCCCCGGCGGCGTCTCGTCGCAGGGCGACGGACATCTGAAATACGCCACCGGCTACCTGAACGGCGTCGCCGCCAACCTGGGCCAGTTCACCGGCCCGATGGGGCGGCACAACGGCGGCGCGAACTACGTGATGTGCGACGGACACGCCAAGTTCCTGCTGCCCAGCAAGGTCTCGCCCGGCTTCAACGCGGCGACGCCGACCGACAAGCAGGTCAACGACTCCACGGCGGCGGGGACCAACGGCACGTTCGCCGACGGTGTCACGCGGCCGGCGGCGACCTTCAGCATCCAGTAGGCCTTTCGCACACAGACTTCTCGCACGGGGGCGCGGCGCACCGCGCCCCCGTGCCTGCACAGGCGGCTTGTGTCAGCCGCCTGTTTTAGCAGTTCGCTTCGGGAGACGCTCGTTATGAACAGAAACATCTTCAGCCGCTCCGTGGCCGTCGCGTGTCTTGCCTCCCTAGTAGGAGTCGTCCTGGCGGGATGCGCCGCCAAAAACACCCCCGACGCCAGCGCCAAGGCGCAGCCGTCAGACCAGAAAATGGGCAACGACTACGCGCAGGGGCTGGCCCAGATGCACTCGCAGGCGGGTCAGCGCCCCCAAACGACTCCCGCCCCGAACCATCAGTAAGGGGCAGAGTCGGACGGGAGGATGGACATGATGCACAAGGGACCGAGCCGCCCCGCTTGGGCATTCTCGTAGCCGGTGTTGCGGATGTGTGGGCCTTATCCACGTCAATCCAAACCCGAGAAACATCCCCTTAAGCATACAGTCAGGGCCATCGGCCTCCAGGGAGGGAATGCTGCCGACGGCTCAGCGCGTCGGTTTCTCCCCCGTTGGAACGGCGGCGCACAACGTGATGCTGTGCGCCGCCTTTCTTCCGCCGATACTCCTCCCGCGACACTCCCGCCGGTCCCAACAAGAGCCGCAAACACCGTGAAAATAATGGTTGACAACGGCGCGGAACCTGCTATAATGTGCGCATACGTATACGCAGTGTGTCCGACGCATGGACATCCCTGCACGTCTCACTCATCGCTATATGACCAGAAGCGGCCCTGTGCGTCTGTCAAAACGCCGTGCCAAGATCAACCGACTGGAAGGAACTTCTCTCAATGAAACCCGTCCTCCGACCGAACCACGCCCGACGTGGATTTACGCTCATCGAGCTGCTCGTCGTCATCGCCATCATCGCGATCCTGGCGGCCATCCTGTTCCCCGTCTTCGCCCAGGCCCGCGAAAAGGCGCGTGCCATCACGTGCATCTCCAACCTTAAGCAGCTCGGCCTGAGCATCGCGCAGTACGAGCAGGACAACGACGAGAAGACGCCTCCCGGCGCCAACCAGTACGGCGGCGCGGAGGGCTGGGCCGGCCAGGTCTACCCCTATACCAAGAGCACCCAGGTTTTTACTGCCCTGATGACAGCGTGACGCCGACGCACAACGGCGCGGTCCCGTTCAACGTCTCCAGCTACGGCTACAACAGCCAGGTCTCCATCGCCTCCCCGAACCCGCCCAACGGGTTCCCGGACTCGGTGATGCTGGCCCCCCACAACTCCCGCGCCAGGTCGGTCCTGCTGTTCGAGGTCCAGAACTCCACGGGCTATGACATCACCCGCGGGACCACTCCTAATGATGCCACGCACGCCGCCGGCGACGACACGAACGGCGACTTCGGCGGCTCCGCAGCCGGCTACGGCATCGGCGGCGCGCACAGCTATGACCCCAACGGCTTCAACGGCCCTGGGAGCCTGGGAGAAGTATCCTACGCGCTCAAGTACACCACCGGTGTCATTCGCAACATTGGGACGGGCGACAACAACGCGTCCGACTTCGCGCCGGCCCGCCACACCAGCGCTTCCGGGGCGAACTACCTGATGGCCGACACCCACGCCAAGTTCTTCCGGCCCGGCGCCGTGTCCGGCGGCACGCTGAACACGAACGGGACCCTGA
>CAXUCQ010000239.1:4811-5111 GCA_964249295.1 uncultured Armatimonadales bacterium
CACAAGCCGCTATGAGATTACGAACACAATCTGCGACGTGGCATTTTCTGATGCTGTCTGCGCTGCTCGGGCTGCTGCTGACGGCAGGCTGCTCCCGGCCGACTCCGACGCCGCTGGCGACCGAAACGCCGGCGCAGATGCAGCAGAGGATTCAGGACAGCGCCGCGAAATACAGGGCGTTCCGGGAGGGCCACCCCAACGCCTACGGGGCTGCCGCGCCTGCTGCCGGCAACAGCTACCAATCCGCACATCCCTAACCATGCTTGGAGAACACTCGATGCGGCAACTCAGCACGCCGAG
>CAXUCQ010000240.1:0-5083 GCA_964249295.1 uncultured Armatimonadales bacterium
GGAAAAGAACGCGGACCTACTCTGGCTCCCCCATTATTGGGGGCGGGGGGGGCCTGCGCCGTCAGCGGCCCGCGGTCGCCGAGATAGAGGCTTTTCAGCGAAGTCGCCGCCACCCACAGGGCAGCCATCGCCGCCAGCATCAGCAGGCCCATCTGCAAGAGCGCCGTGGGCCAGTCCTTCTCCGCCGATCCCGTCAAGCCCCGTGCCGCCCAGCCCGGCGGCAGCCAGCCCAGCGCGCGCCAGAAGGGGCCGTCCAGCACGCCCTCGAACGAGCCGACCGCCAGGCGGTTGAAGAACACGCGCTGCCCGAGATAATAGCTGATGCTGAGCAGCGGCAGCAGCACCACGGTGATGTCGCGGAAGCGCCGCGAGCGCAGGAACCCGATCAGCGTCAGCGTGATCGCCTGCCCCAGCGCCAGTGTGTGGAACAGGAACAGGGCGAGCAGCAGCGCGTTGACGACCCAGGCCCCAGGCGTGTGCGAGAACAGGAACAGCAGCACGCCGAACGTCGGCAGGGTCAGAAGCACGGGCATATCCAGCAGGCTGCCCAGGACGCTGCCGAAAAAGAAATACCTGTAGAACACGGTGTACACCAAAACATTAAAAAAAAAAAACGAGTCGTTGAGCGGGAAGCCCAGCAGCGGCGTCAGCGCCCACGTCAGATAGATCAGCGCCAGGGCGTCACGCGCCACCAGAGGGGCGGTCCAGGCGTGCAGTCCGGCCAGGTACGCGACGAAGTAGGCCACGCCGACGCTGAGCGGCGCCAGGAAGACGACAGACAGGATGGTGCTGACGACTTTGAGCCGGTTGCGGCGGTAGCCGCGCCAGATCAGGGTCCATTTCAGCCAGAGCAGCAGGCGCAGCGGGGGCGTCGGGGTCATGCTTTTGTGTCCGACGCGAGCGCATAGGCCTGCGCCTCGCCCTCCTCGGATTCGCCCGCGACCAGGTGGATGAAAATGTCCTCCAGGGATGAGTCGTGGGTCTGCGCCCGCAACTCGTCCATGGTCCCCTCACCGACCATGCGGCCCTTGGCGATGATGGCGACGCGGGTACACAGCTTCTCGACCACTTCCAGCACGTGCGACGAGAAAAAGATGGTCGTCCCCTGCGCCGTCCGCTGCCGGAGCACGTCACGGATCTTGCGCGACGACAGGGCGTCGATGCCGTTGAACGGCTCGTCCAGGAACAGCACGCGCGGCTCGTGGATCATGGCCCCGGCCAGGGCGACTTTCTTTTTCATGCCCATCGAGAAGTCGACGATCATCTTGTCGCCGGCGTCAGACAGTTCCATCACCTGCAGGAGTGACTGAGTCCGCCGCCGTCCCTCTTCCGGCGGCAGGCCGTACATCTGGGCCGCGAACAGCAGGAATTCGCCCGCCGTTAGCCGTTCGTACAGGTTCAAGTCTTCGGGCAGGACGCCGATGGAACGCTTGACGGCCAGAGGGTCTGCGGCCAGGTCATGCCCGGCGATCACGATCCGCCCCGCCGTCGGGCGCAGCAGCCCGGTCAGCATCTTGATCGTCGTGCTCTTGCCCGCCCCGTTCGGCCCCAGAAAGCCGTAGAACTCTCCGGGCGCGACTTGCAGGTCGATGTGGTCGACGGCCACGATGTCGCCGGTCTTTTTGCCGCCCTGATACGTCTTGGTCAGCCCGCGCGCCCAGATGCTGGGCGGGAGGCCGGACGGCGTCAGGGCGGCTTCGTTCAACAGGTCCATTCAGCAGGATTCTTTCCGAGGGATGTGGGAGCCCGGTGGGCGTGACGGCCCACCTCTTTATACCCTGACACCGTGACGTTCGGCGCGGGCGGGGAAATCTCCTGCACGTCTCTGGGAACCCGGCCCTGAAAGGGCCTGAGACTCAACCGCTGACGTCACTCAGCCTGTGTGATGCCGACGTCGATGACCTGACCGCCGGCGGTCTGACGGCAGTGGACGGCGATGACGTTCGCGCCCGGCTTGAGGGCGGCGCGCGCGGCGTCGCTCATGGGCAGGCGGGCGTAGTCGCCGGTGTAGCCCGCAGCGCTCGCGGCCAGAACGCCGTTGACGTACACCTCGACGTCCTCGTCATGCTCGGCCAGCACGACAAGCCGGGCCGGGATGTCGGCGGGCAGCGTGACGGTGCGCCGCAGCCAGATGTCGCCGGGCGTGTCCGTCCAGCGGGTGCGGATGCCGTCATACCCCTGGCCGAAGGGCGCGGGGGCGCTCTTCCAGGCGCCGTCGCTGAAGCCGGGCTGCGCCCAGTCGTCGGCGGGCTTCTGCGTGGTGTACGACCAGGTCTGCGGCATACCTTCCGATGTCGGCACCAGATCATGGCTGACCGGCAGGGGCGGCTGGGGCGGCAATGTAGGGAACTGCCCCCGGTTGGCGGCGGCGATGAAAGCGGCGAGCGGCTTGACGACGGCGCGGTCATAGGTCAGCAGGCCGTTGCTCTCCTGCTCCACGTCCGTCAGTTGCGTGTAGACAAAGGCGCTCGTGCCTTGGTCGTCGGCCAGCCCATAGGCCTTTGCGAGAAGTTGTTGGTACTGCTGCGTCACCTGCCAGCCCTGCGAGAGCGTCTTGCCGTAGCCCATGACGTCCGTGGTCCACATGTGGTCCGGGACGCGCATCGTGAGGCCGCCGAACTCGCCGTTGACGGCGGCGCGGGCCGCCTCCGGCATGTCCGCGTGAGGGCCGGGGTAGGCGTGGCTGTCGCGGAGGTCGCCGACGCCCTTGTCCGTCCAGCCGGAGGCGTCGTTGACCAGGCGCGTCGGGTCCATCTGCCTGGCGAGGGCGACAAGCCCCGGCACGTCGAACGTGTTCTCCCCCCAGTTCTCGTTGAACAGGGTCCAGACGATGATGCTAGGGTGGTTGTAGTGCGTGGCGATCTCGCGCCGCCACTCCGTCATCCACTGCGCCCGAGCGGCGTCGTTAAGGTCCCCGAAGGCCTGCGGCATGTCCTGCCAGACGAGCATCCCGAGTTTGTCCGTCCAGTAGTACCAGCGGTCGGGTTCGACCTTGGCGTGCTTGCGGAGCAGGTTGAAGCCGAAGCCCTTGGCGGCCACGACGTCCGATCTGAGTGCGGCGTCGGTGGGCGCGGTGTAGATGCCGTCGGGCCAGTAGCCCTGGTCGAGCGCGCCGACCTCCAGCACGAATTTGTTGTTGAGCAGGAGGCGCGTCCGTCCCTGTGCGTCCTTGCCCAGCGAGATCTTGCGCATGGCGGAGTAACTGCCGACGCTGTCCACCCCCTTGCCATCTTGAAGCAGCGTGACCTTCAGATCATACAAGTGCGGGTCGTCGGGCGACCACAGGTGCGCGTTCTTGAGGGGCAGTCTGATCTCGGCGTTTGCAGCCCCGGTCGCGGCGGCGACGGGACGGCCCGCGTCCAGGGCTACGGCTTTGACACGCCCGCCGCCGGCCTGCCCACCATCGGCCTGTACCGTAAGGCGCAGGCTGCCGCCGTCCACATCGGGGGTCATCTTCAGGCCCGTGATGTGGGTCGCCGGGACGGGTTCCAGCCAGACGCTCTGCCAGATACCCGTCGCGCCTGTGTAGAAAATGCTTCTGGGATGCAGGCGCTGCTTGCCCAACACCTGCGCGTCCGGCGTGTCCGCGCGCAGCGGGTTCCAGGCCGAGACCGCCAGCGTGTTGGCGCCGGGTTTGAGCGCCGCCGTGATGTCCTCGTCGAAGGCGTCATAGCCCCCCCGGTGCGTGCCGATCTGCCGCCCGTTGACGAGGACGCTGCAGTCCCAGTTGACCGCGCCGAAGTGCAGCAGGATGTGCCGGCCGCCCGTGCGCCAGGCGGCGGGGACGGTGAACGTCCGCCGGTACCACAAGCGTTGGTCCGGGATGCTCGGCTTGCCCACGCCGGACAGGACCGATTCGTAGGGGTAGGGGACCAGGATCCTGCCGTCATAAGCAGCGGGGGCTGTTATGGCGTCCGGGTCGGTCAAGGCGTAATCCCAAGAACCGTTGAGGCTCTGCCATCGCGCACGGACCATTTGGGGGCGCGGATAATCGGGCAGAGGGTTGGCCGGATTGATGTCTTTGTCCCAGCGGGTCGGCAGCTTGCCGCCCGGAACTCCCTGCGCCCCGGCGCCCACGGCGAGGCCGACCGCCATCGCCCCAAGGCCGGTCAGGACGGCGAGCGTTTTAAGGAAGTTGCGTGTCATCCATTCTCCTTCATGCGAGAGCCGCCTTGTGTTTGATCTTGCGGCCATCATTTGTCTATCACGCCGGGATGGGTAGAATGACTTATCGGCACCGCGCCTCTTCCAAAGGAGTTTTTCATCATGGCGGCAACATGCACTCACCTGGGCCAGATTCAGGACGTCACTCCTCACACGCCCGACGGCTGCGAGGAGTGCCTGGCCTCCGGCGATACGTGGGTCCACCTTCGGCTCTGCCTGGAATGCGGCCACGTCGGGTGCTGCGATTCCAGCAAGAACAAGCACGCCACGAAGCACTTCCACGAGACACAGCACGCCATCATGCAGTCCTTCCAGCCGGGGGAGGACTGGGGCTGGTGCTACGTCGACGAACTCATGCTCGCCCCGGATGCTTCAGGACACTTGCAGCCCGCCCCGAACGCCTGAGCGCGGTCGATCAGGCAAACACGCGCTCGCCCGACAGCCAGCGCTCACCGGCTTCGGGCGCTTCCAGGGCGAGCCGCAGGCTGGAAACCAACTCGCCGAACTCGCCCTGCAGCCCCACCGCCTCCAGGCCCGCGCCCAGCCCGGCGCGCAGACCGGCGGCCACTTCCTGCTGCGGCGTGTAAACCGGGATCGTCACGCTGCCGGGGCGGTTGGCGTACTGCCGGCAGCGCCCGACATCGACCGAGTTGTACCCCCGGCAGGACAGGGGGCGCACGGGGTGGATCGAACAGGACTCGTCTACGAGCAGGGGACACGGTATGCCCAGGGCGACATGTTCCGGCCAGTCTAGGCCGTGTGTCCGGCTTTCCGTGGCGGCCAGCTTCTGCTGCAGGCTTGCCATCTCGTCGTCCGCGAGGCGTTCCCGCAGGTGGGCGGCGATCCGCAGGGCCTCGGGCGGGGTCACGGCGACCCGCAGGGAGCAGCACCAACCGCAGCCGGCCCGGCAGTCGATGGG
>CAXUCQ010000241.1:0-2485 GCA_964249295.1 uncultured Armatimonadales bacterium
TCCCGGCCCCGCGCGGGCTTGAAAAACGCGGCGGGCGGGGGTATAATACCGCCGATGTCCCCCGGTTCCTTGATGGGTCAGGGGGTGTCCCGACGTGGCGGTGTAGCTCAGCTGGTTAGAGCAGCGGATTCATACCCCGCAGGTCGGCGGTTCGAATCCGCCCGCCGCTATACAAATGACGGAAAGAATGCTCTAGGTCGCTGTGAAGTGACTTAGAGCCTTCTTTATACACCGAATGCTATACGATTGTCCGTCAAAGTCGCTACCCGTCTGTGTCTCTCCGTCCGCAGGATGTTTGGCCGGAGGCTGGCTCGATGGGTAACTTATTGCTCTGACCTGCGTCACGTCGGCCAGCATCTGTGCTTCTGATTGTGGTATTATTTGTGGGACACACGCTTCCGTCAGCAAACCATTCAGACACAAAAAGGCTTATAAGTGGCAGACGAAGAAAAGAAACCGCCGGCTCCGTTCGACCTTTATGACCCAGGGATACCGACCTACTACGCGAACACTACTCACGCATTAATAGGCTCCTCCGACGTATCCCTCCTCTTCGGCTTCCAACCTGTCGAATATACAGGAGTTGCTATGTCGCCCGTGCGAGTAGTGCTAACACATGACTCTTTCATGAAGATGATGGAGTATTGGGCACAAAGGTATGAAACAATCAACAAGATTTACGGAGATAGTCCAAGGTCCATTAACGGATTTGATCGGGCTAAAGTCGATGATGCTTTCCGGCTTCTGATGCCGGGTATTGCAAACGACGTAAACAAAGACACACACAATGAGTAGGCAAGCAGTCATAGGCAATGTTGCCATCAATATGCCGGGAAAAAAGTCACCGTCGTCACAGTGGGAATTAAGGCAGACTCCAATTGACCAGGCTCCCAAGCCAGTTTCCTCTTCCTTCCACCGTGTCGCATATATGGCTCTGTATGGAAGTGGAGTCGGAGATACATCCAGCGGCAAAGAGACATTGGCTAATCTCGCTGGCCGCGCCAGAGCAGAAGCTATCGCTCATATGTATAAAGCTGCCAGCGAGAGAACCGGCTTCATCGTGCAGGTAGATGCGAAGTATGGGTACCTGCCTGTAGTGGTCGGCGTGGATCAAGAGCCTGTTCTTCTATTCAACATTGTGGAGGAGGTTGAGGGGATTGTCGATTTGCAGGATTTGAAAAACCGCTTCCCAACCCTCTCTCTTGGACAATTGGCTGGAGTGTTCGGTTTTCTGAGGTTTCTTTCTCAATTCAACCGTAGTGGCATTGATATTGACGCCATCGAGGATCGGCGGTTCGAGAGCGATCCTGAATTTCAGGATGCCGTAAAACAATCGCTCAACGACAAGGTGGCGACTCGTGTGCTTGCTTCACAGTAATGCGACCGCAGATAAAGGATTCGGTGTTATCAAGGCCGCTGGCTATACCAACGTTGAAAGCAACTTGGCGAGGTTGGCAGAGGCTGATACTGTAGAGTTAGCTCAGGGACTTGGTTTGCTATTGAAGCCTGTTGACGATTGGGCCAAAATCGAAATACTCCGCTCAGTACGAAAATACCGGAGCGGCAGGCATCGCTTCTATTTCGTTGGAAGGCACACCGACTGCAACTACCATGTCAGATTTGTGTTAGCGTTCAAACGAGATAGCGATGATAAACCGGGCGACAGGAGTTATCAGAGAATGATACTGAATGCGGTCGCGGACGATGTTGTGACGCGGACCTTGGAGGCATCACAAATAGGGCAAGACACGGAAGGACAGACGGAAGGCAAATAGCAAAAAGCGCCTTATGTGGTTTTAGAAGGCTCGCTGATTCGCAAAGAGAGGCAGCGTAAAGCCAGAGCAGCGGATTCATACCCCGCAGGTCGGCGGTTCGAATCCGCCCGCCGCTATCTGACATGATGTCGAATGTTGGGGAGGCTGCCAGGCGTCACCGGCCTCCCCTAGAATCCCAGTCTCATCCCAGTCTCCCACGGCTCACACCCCACTTGCAACGGGGTGTGGGCCTTTTCGTTTGCCTGCCGCCCCCGGCAGGGGAAGAGTCCCGGCGGGGCCAAGGATGACGCTAGAAGACGGGGGAAGGGGCGCTTCTCCCGGACGACGCCGACGGAGCAGGAGAAACAAGGGGCCGGGGCGAACCTCGGACCATCTCGGGGGCAAGCCGCCGGTCCGGCGGGCGGCCCCAGAAATGGAGACCCGTCAGTTTGTCGCGCAAACACCCCCGCTCGTCCGTCGGCGTGTCCCGCCGACTCGCCCGCCGTTTTTTGCCCCTGGCGGCGCTGGCCCTGCTGCCGGGCGGGACGCCGCGCTCCGCCCAGGCCCAGGACCCGATGGCGCTGGGCCTGCCCGCGCCGCTCCCGGCCCGGATCGCCCGCGTCACCGTCGTGGGCAACTCGCGCGTGCCGACCGCCGACGTCGTCGCGCGGCTGCAGGGCAAGGCGGCCACGACGCCGGACAGCGAACTCGCCGCCGCCGTTCAGGACATG
>CAXUCQ010000241.1:2495-5075 GCA_964249295.1 uncultured Armatimonadales bacterium
GGACATGGGCGTCTTGAACGCGGTCAAGGTGACGACCGCGCCGGACCCGGCGGGCGGCGTGGACGCGACCTGCACGGTGGCCGAGAACCCCGTCGTGCGCGGCATCACCCTCACCGCCAACACGCCCGACGGCCGGCCCACGATCCCGGCGGCCACGCTGATCGGGCGGATGCACACCGCCGTGGGCCAGGTCCTGAACACCAAGACGCTGGTCGGCGACCTGAACGCCCTGTTCAACCACGACACCGGCTACGCGCGCGCCCAGGGCTACCTGTTCGACGTCAGCCACGACATCAACATCGACCCGAAGACCGGCGTCCTGACGATCCCGCTGGTCGAGGCGTTCGTGGACAAAGTCGAGGTCCGGGGCAGCGGCCCCGCCCCGGAGGCGGACGTTCTGGCGGCGTTCGGCGTCAAGCCGGGCGATCTGCTCGACTTCAACGCCGCACAGGCGGGCCTCCGCCGCGTCGCGGACACGCACCGTTTTGCCGAGGTTGATCCGTTCCAGATCACGCCGGGCCAGGTCGGGAAGGTCACGCTGACGGTCACGGTGCGCGCCCCCCGCGTCCCGTTCGGCACGATCTCTCCTGGTCCGGCGGGGCCGGCGACGGTCCTCTACGGCGGCATCGTGGGCGGTTTCGTTGTCGTCCCCGTCCGCGTCAACGGCGTCACGGGGCATTTCGTCGTCGGGACCAACTCCGACCTGTCGGCGATCTCCGCCCCGTTCGCCGCCGGCCTCGGGCTGACGCCGCAGCCGATGGCGGAGGGCGGTAAGCCCTACTTCGTCGACGGTCAGGCCGCCTCGTCCGTGCTTCTGGACCGGATCGGACTGGGCGAAACGCCGGGCGTCGAGTTCCGGGGCGTGTCGCTGCCGACCGCCGACCTGTCCGCGGTTTCCAAGCAGCTCGGGCGGACTCTCGACGGCCAGCTCGGCATGGACCTGCTGTCGCGGATCGCCGTCGGCATCGACTTCCCGCGCCGCCGGATGACGTTCTGGAACCACGGGGACCTTTCCGCCGCCGAGCGGAACGCCGCCGGATTTGGCGGCGCCGCCGAGGTGCCGGCGGGACCCCTCTACGGCACGTTCCCGATGCCCGCCGGCGCCGCGCAGATCCAGAACGGGGCGGCGTCGAAGCCGGCCGCGCTGCTCATCGCCACCGGCAGCCAGACGAGTCTGCTGCCGCCCGCCGACGCCCAGGCGCTGGGCATGACGCCGCTGCCCAACCCGGACGATCCGGCGACGGCGCTCAGCCGCGCGTCCCGCCTGTCGTTCGGCGGCCTGTCCTTCAACGCGCCGCTGTTTCAACTGGAAGGACCGCTCAACACGACCCTGGGCCTGAACGCCCTCTGCCACTACCGCGTGCTGCTGGACGGCCCGGCGCGCGCGGCCTGGTTCGCGCCCGAGGTCACGGTGGCCGGCGGCGACCCGCGCCGCGCGTCGTTTTCGGTGCCTTTCACGTTCGACCCGCTGACGACGCCGTACATCGTGGTCCAGGTCAGCGTCAACGGCCATGCCCCGCTGCCGTTCCTGTTCGACACCGGGGCGGCCCCTGCTCTGACCATCGACTCGACGGCGGCAAAGGCGCTGGGTCTGACGCTGGATGACCAGGTCGGCGGGACGTTTAACGGCTCCATTCCAGTGCAGACGGCTCCCGTCGCCACGGCGACCCTGCAAGGCCGCACGCCCGCTGACGACGTGACGGTGGCGCTGGAGCAGGCCATCGTGACCGACCTCGGCCAACTGCGCGACGCCCTGATCGGGACTCAGGTCGCAGGCGTCATCGGGGCCGGGATGCTCCAGGACACGCCCGTCCGCTTCGACTTCGCCGGCCACGCGCTGACCTTTTTCCCCGGAGCGCCGGACGTGCCGGCGGACCCCGGCACGGTCTTTCTGCCGCTGAGCGAAAGCATTCCCGAAGGCAACTACTTCTCAGCGTTCACGCCCGCCTCCGCGCCGCCCGCGCGGCTGCTCGTGGACTCGGGCAGCGCAGGGACGAACCTGCCCCCCGAGATGCTGCCGTCCCTGCATCCGATCCAAGGCGCCGGGAGCGGGCGGTGGATGCTCGGCTCCATGGCGCTGGGCGTGGGCCTCCTGCTGCCCGGTCCTCCCTTCGCCGGCATCCCGGCGGGCCGTCTGCCCGTTTCCGTGTTCCCGACGAGCGACACCCCCGGACACTGGCACCCGGCGACACTGGGCGTCGACGTCCTTTCGCGCCTGACGGCCACGCTGGACATCCCGCACATGCGGCTGCTGCTCAGCCCGCCCCCGACGCCCGTGCCGCCCATCTACGGCGGCTGGTCCGGGGTGCGGCTGGCCCAGGGGGCCGGGGGATTCCGCGTCACGCGGGCGCTGCCCGCCTCGCCCGCCGCCCGCGCCGGGCTGAAGGCCGGTGACGCGCTTCTCGCCGTGGACGGGCGGCCGCTCGCGGGTCTGTCCCTGACCAACGCCCGGACTCTGGCCGACGGCCTGGCCGGTACGCCCGCCGCGTTCCTGATCCGTCGGGCGGGCGGGCCGCCTCGGACGGTCCGGTTTCGTCGCGCCGAATCCTCGACCGAACCACCCGGCCCGCTCGGCGGAAT
>CAXUCQ010000242.1:0-5063 GCA_964249295.1 uncultured Armatimonadales bacterium
CTCGCGGTACGGGCCGAGGATGCCGTCGGGCGCCCGGTTGCCGTTGGTGTCCAAGCGTCCGTCGAGATCGGCGCGCTTGACGGCCTCATCGAGAAAGGCCCAGAGGAATCCGCCGGCGCAGACTTTGCTGCGGCGCATCACGTCCCAGGAGTCGGCCAGGCCCGCCCCGGCCCCGCCGTCGTACAGGCCGTGCAGGAACTCGGTCGGCAGATAAACGCGGGTGCTGTATTGCGTCTCGGCGTCCCGCACGGCGCCGTATCTAGGATAGTGGACATCAACGATGTTGTCGATGCCGTCGCGCGCGCCCCCGCCGGGATGGTTGACCGGACGGGCCTGCGGGTCGTACAGAGCGAAGTCGCCGTCCAGGTTTTTGTTCCAGCCGCCCTCATTGCCGTTGTCCCACAGGAGGATCGACGGATGGTTGACATCCCGGATGACCATCTCCTTGACTAGCCGATGGCCGACGGCGTCGTCATAGGCGTGCTGCCAGCCGGCCAGTTCATCCAGGACGTACAGGCCCAGCTCGTCGCAGTCGTCCAGAAAGTGCTGGTCGGGCGGGTAGTGGGACATACGCACGGCGTTCATGTTCATGTCCTTCATCAAGGCGATGTCCTGGCGGCTGATCTTGTCGCTCAGACAGCGCCCCGAGTCGGGCCAGAACGAGTGCCGGTTGGAGCCTTTCAGCAGGACGCGCCTGCCGTTGACAAAGAATCCCGCGCCGGGTCGCAGTTCGATGGTGCGGAACCCGAACTTCTGTCGGACGACGTGCAGCACGGTCGCGCCGCGCTTCAAGCTCACGGCGACTTGGTAAAGATTGGGCGTCTCCGCCGTCCAAAGGCGGGGCGAGGCGAGCATGGTCTGGAGATGGGCCGTGGGCGACTCGCTGCTGATCGGGGCCGTGAACGCCGGACCGACGGCCCTGCCGCTCAGGTCTTCGATCTGGGCCTCGACACCGTCCGCCGTAGCGATGCCGCTGCCGTAAACGTCGAGAGCGAACGTCCCGTCGGCCCTGGCGTTGGCGGCGACCCGCTCAATGAACTCCGGGGGAAAAGCTTCCAAATAGACGGGCCGGAAGATGCCCGCGTAGTTCCAGTAATCCCCGCGCCGCTCGGCGCGGTTGACGGAGGGGTCTGCCGACTCCTCATCCACGGAAACTTCGAGCAGGTTCTCCGATCCCTGTCTGACCAGTTTCGTGATGTCGTACTGGAATCGGTAGTAGCCACCCTGATGGACCGGCCCGGCGGGCTGGCCGTTGACCTGAACACGGGTGTCCGTCATGGCGCCTTCGAAGACGAGGACGATGCGACGACCGGCCCAGGTCGCCGGGACGGAGAACATGCGCTTGTACCGACCTTCGGCGGGGGTCGCCGGTGCCTCGCCATACGTGAACGTGCCGAAGCCTTGCAATTCCCAGTTGGATGGGACGAGGATTTTGGTCCACCGGCCCGCGTTGCGCCCCGCGGTGCAGTAGAAGTCCCAGAGCACGGCGTCGTCCTTGTCATGCCCCGAGAGGTATTGGAACTGCGTCGTCTCCTGCGCGCCGACGTGCGGCGCGCAGGAAAAAGCGAGGAGCAGTCCGAGGAGCAGGAGCGTGGTTTTCATCGGTGGGCCGTCCTGCCCGAAGGCGCTGCCGCGAACTGGGTGACGTATCGACCGGCGGCTTCCTCGTTGGAAAGATAAACGCCATTGGGGCGCCGCCCGTCCTCGTCGAAGATCGCCAGGCTGTTGGCCCGGCCTGCGTTGATCCAGCACTCCGGCAGGTAGATGCCATCTACGGGGATTTTCTCCGGGTACCGCCCTAGGTTGTGTCCGTTAAGCCAGACAAAGCCCCTGGACAGGCCGCCCAAGTGGACCCGCAGGATTGGGTGCGGCCCGACGGCGCCCGCAGCCGGGGCGGTGAACCGGACCTGGTAGAAGGCCGGGGGGGCGGGGGTGGGCCGCGGCCCCCCGGTGCCGCCGGCCCCCGGGACGCCGATCCCGCCGCGCATGTGCCAGCCCGTCACCGAGTCGCTTGCGGAGACGTGCGTGACGGTCGGCTGGCCGTAAAGGCCGCCCGGTCCGCCGGTGTTCTCGATCAGCAGGGTGATGACGTTCGCCTGTCCCATGTTCCAAGCCGCCGTGGCGTCGATGTCGAAGGCCTTGCTGCTGCCCTGGTGCGCGCCGACGAGGTGGCCGTTCACAAACACGGTTGCGTTGTCGTCCACGCTGTCGAAGTGCAGGACGGTCCGGCCGCCCGCCCCGCCGGGCTGCGCCTCCATCGCTATCCTTATCTGGCACCAGGCGAACCCGCGTCTGCGGCTGAACAGGTCCTGCCCCAGTCGGATCTCCTGCCAGCCCGGATCGGTGGCCGCCGGGATCTGGGTCGCATCGGGCCGGGTGGGCGTGGGCGGCAAGGCCGCCCAGCGGCCCAGCGCCAGCAGGGGGGTGCGCGAGAGCGTCACGCCGCCCGTCACGCCTTTGGCGTCGATGGTGTCGAGGGGGCCGATGTAGGGGACCAGTTTGTTCCGCCCGTAGTGGGCGGCGAGCAGCGCCAGCGCGTGTTTCCCGGCGGAAAGCTCCAGGCGCGCGGAGCGACCCGTGACCTGCTCATCCGACAGCCGTGTCCCGTCCACGAAGACGATCATGCGGTCGCGGACCGCGCCCGCCGTGAGGTAGTACGTCCCGGCGGCGGGGATGGTGAGCGTGGTGCGGTACCACGCATACGCGCCGTCGTCGCCGTCCGCGCCCATAGGCGGCGGGGCGTCTGCGGCGAGCCAGTGGGTGTCATCGACCGATGGCTGCGCTTCCGTAACAGCGTGCTGCTTCCAAGCGGCCAGCGTCGGGGCGGCGGGCATCGCCCCGCCGACGCCGCGCGGCGTCAGCACGGCCTGCGACAAGTCCGGCGCGTACTCGGTGACGGCGGCGGGCGTCGGCCCGTGGAACTCCGCCTGGAATTGCAGCCGCCCGCCGACCAGGCCGCCCTCGCCGACAAAGTCCGGCCCCGAAACGATGTAAGTCTGCGGCCCGATATCGACAAAGAACGTGTGGTCGGCCAGCGTGTCGCTGAGGGTCAGGACCCGTAGGCGCTCACGTCCGACGGAGATCAGTGTGGACTGGGAACCTGTGGACGGATAATCCAGCGCGAGCGTGGCCGTGTGGCCGTCCGCCGACGCGCTGCCGGACCCCCCGGATGTCATCGCCTGTGCCGAGGACAGCTGCAGCGAGCCGTGTTCACCGGGCGGGCCGTAGACCACCAGCGTCGTGTCTTTCCCGTTGCGGACGGTCCCCAGGATACGAGTGACGGACTGATCGATCATGATGTGCGGCGTCACGGCGTAGCCCCGGACGACCGGGAACAGCTCGCCCGGCGCGAGCGTGATGGGGACCGACGGCTGCAATGCGCCCGACGTGTCTTTGATCTGGGTCTGGACCGGCGCGTTCAAGGGGTTATCCAGGAACAGCAGCGTCCCGGCGGGACTGGTCCGCGCCAGAACGCCCACGCCGCCTGTGGCCGCGCCGGCGAACCGGGCCGACGTGTTGACGCTGTCTTCGAGCACGTCCTGGAACGACCGGGCGAACAGGGCCGCGCGCTTGAAGGCGTAGAAGGTGGGCCGCAGGTCGCCCGCCTGTCCGATGGCCGCGCCGTAGTCGTAGCTGGAAGCGTCCTCGTCGTTGTTGAAGTGGTCGAAGTTGGTGCCGCCGTGGACCATGTAGTAGTTGTAGCCGTTGCCGCCGTAGGCGATGATCTTCCAGGTGCGGCGGGCGTAGGTGGCGGCGTCTCCGGGCCTGGGGCCGTAATGGTCGTACCAGACGCTCCAGAACTCCGTCGACATCCAGGGGCTTTTGCGGCCCACGCTGTCCCACGGCGTGTTGCCCGCCGGGTCGCTGGCGTGGTGCAGGCCGCTGAAGAAGTACGGCACCTGCAGGCCCAGCGACAAGGCCTTCTCTTGTAGGTGCCGGAAATAGGGATCGGCGACGGTCGTCCCCCAGCCCTTCGGGTGTTCGTTCTCCAACTGGACCAAGATCACTGCCCCGCCGTGGCTGATCTGGTTGGCGGCGATGATCGGGAAGATGTGCTCGAAGTAGCGGTCGACCGCCGCCTCGAACGGCGCGTTCGCCTCGCGGACGCTCAGGCCCGGCTTGAACCGCAGCCAGACGGGGTAGCCGCCGCTGTCCCACTCCGCGCAGACGTAGGGACCGACCCGGACGGTCGCGTACAGGCCCACCTCTTTGACCAGCCGGAGGAATGCGCCCAGGTCACGGTCGCCGGAAAATTCCCATTGCCCTTCGCGCGGCTCGTGGTAGTTCCAGAAGACGTAGATCTCGACGGTGTTCAGCCCGGCCCGCTTGATTCGCAGCAGGCGGTCGCGCCACAGGGCGCGCGGCACGCGGGCGTACTCCATGCCGCCCGACGCGATAAACGTCCGCCGTCCGTTGACCAGAAACCCCCGGCCGTCAAAGTCGATAAACGGCCTGGCGGCGGCGGCGGGCGGGAAGATGTTGTCGTCCACGCAGCGCGCGGCGGGCGCGACCGCGCTCAGCAGCCACAGCAGCATGAAGACACGAACGAGGTGTTTTTCCAATCCTAAATCTCCCTGGCCCTTCCGGGTGTCGCCTGGTGTGAAATCCCCCCGCAGGCGTGTGGGCCGTTCAGAGTACCAATGATACCAATGAACACGGCGCCTGTCAACGATGCCGCTGCCATTGGCGGAACCCTCTGCGCCGCGCTGATGTTCTGTGGGAAGGAACAGCCGGACGAGGCCTGATGCCGGCGCGAAGGGTTGACAAAGCGACAGCACCCCGGTTATAATAACTGCGCTCCGCAAAAAAGCAGTGCGTGGCGAGAACGCCGACGTAGCACAGTGGCAGTGCACCTCTTTGGTAAAGAGGAGGTCATGGGTCCGATTCCCATCGTCGGCTCCAAATATGTACACCCAGACGACCCGTTGCGGAGCCGCATCGGGTCGCCGTTTTGCACCATTGTTGGACAGTGGTGACACCGAAACACAACTGAGAGGAAGTTTTAACACATGGGCAAGCAGGCGTTTGACAGGAGCAAGCCTCACGTCAACATCGGGACGATC
>CAXUCQ010000243.1:0-3511 GCA_964249295.1 uncultured Armatimonadales bacterium
ATAATGGGGGGAGCAGGAGGGGAGAGGGCGCATTGCGATGCGCCCCTACGAAGAGGCCGCGCCCGTGTGTGGCCTTGGGACACCAGAAGCGAGAGTTCGTTTTCGCATTTTTTTGTGCCGGTTGTCATAGTTCGTTTTCGCAAAACTCGTGTTGTTTGTCGCTTTGGGGTCGGCTCCCGCACTTTGCCGAGTTCGTTTTCGCATTTTTTGTGTTTGTATTTTCATGCGGCTTTTGGTCGTCGTCGCTGTTAGTACAGACTTATGTCTATTATACCCGGCACACAGCAAAAGCGATGACGCACACCCACTGTGCTGTCACGGGACTACGCCCCCGCTTGCTTTTCTGCCCCGTGCGTCGTATAATAACACCACGCTCAACACTCATCCCCGCGCGGCCAGCGGGCGTTATCGAAAGTCGTTTGTTGCACATGCGTAGCACAGTATTAAGTTAGACCGCGCACAAGGCGTTCGCACTGCCGCAGGCGCTTCGTCTATGGGCAACCGTCATGTATTCCACCTCCATAGAGACATCGACCAGAGTCACGGAACAACAGATCAAGGACCTGATAGCCTGGTGGGGAGGGCGATGGTATAAGGCTCGCAGTCCGGCAGATGGATGGACGGGCGGCTCAGGGGTCGTGTCTTCCTACGCAGGAGTTGAGACGCCGTTCGGAGAAATGGGCGAAGGCAAGGTCCTCATCAATCTGGGATACATAGGCCAAGGGGAGGCCGACGAACCGGCAGAGGCCGAGTTCGCAGGCATCTGTGGCAGACCCCCTCAGACCTGGGTAAGTCTTGGGCAGAGCGGGGATTACGCCGACAGCGGTAGGCTTGCCCTCTACTTTGCCCGGTCCTTCATCGAGCGGTTTGGCGGGCTGTACGAGTGGGGCGAGCAGACCTGTGGCATAGGTGACTACCTCCTGCCCAAGCCCAAGCCGGAACCGTTCTGGCGACGCTGGCTTGGACGCTCACAACGCGAGCCGTCGGTCTAACACGCGCTGCACCTGACGCGACACGGCGCTCTCTTGTCGCCATGGAGGGCTTGCCGCCGGGCAGGGCAGCGGGGCGCGCAGGTGAGCTTTACCGTTAGGCCGCACTTGCGGTGCCTGAGCCGTCGGCAGAAGGAGAAGGTCATGAGTGACGCGGGAAGGATGAAGCGACGGCTCGTGAGCGGGGCTGTGGCCCTCGGCATCGCGGCAGCCGTGTTGCCGGGCGCGGTCTCACAGCCTCCCACCTACACTGTGGAGCCGGGCGTGCCGCTACAGTTCCCCGTCCGCGAGGGTCCCGCGTCGGACGACTACGTGGCCCTGGAAAGGAGCGAGGGGGTGGGACTGACACTGCCGGGCTACACCCTGCTGGACAGCGGCAGGCGCCCCGTCCGTCTGTCGCAGTTCCGGGGCCGGGTGCTGGTGCTGGACTTCTGGGGGGTCGGGTGCGGCCCGTGCCTGCGCGCCATGCCGCACCTGAGCAGACTCGCCCAGACTTACCGAACCCAGGGTGTGACGTTCCTGTCCGTCTGTGAGACGGACGGAGACTGGCAGGGCTTCCTGCGGCTGGCGGGGCAGTACCGCGGCTCGGGGCTGGACTTCCTCCTCGACCCCCACGCCGGATGGGACTCGGCGTCGGACGGGGGCGGGAGGGGTCTGCGCGGCCTGCTGCACAACGGCATGGGCCAGCCGACACAAATCATTATCGACCGGGGCGGCAGGGTCATCGGAGCGTTACAAGGGTACGATGACGCCAAAGACCCGGACATGAGGCAGTTGCAGCGCTCGGTTGACACGGCGTTGCGTTCCTTGCCGCCCGCTTCCGCCGCACCCCGCCCTGGTGCGGCCTAACACGCGCTGTTCACCCCACTATTCACTCTGCTGTCGAACGCAGCGAGCAAGGGCGGGGGCCGCCGACTAGGGGCAGCCGACGCCACACAGCGCAGTCTTGCGGCGGATCCGCAGGGCTTGTCTTATACAGAGCAGTTGCGGGCGCGGCTGAGCCTTTCCGTTGTGCCGATCTGACTGCCTGTTCTTTCGCGGCAATTCTTCGGATGGAACTGATTCCTATCGCTCTGGGCGTAATCTTCTTTGTCGCTTGCCTCGCGGGCGGCTTCATCTTCGGCGTCTTCTTCGCCAAGGGCAAGGCCAGATGGCGGGGGGTGTTGATCGCTGCGGCAGGGTTGATCGGCTTGTTCCCGCTGTTGATGGTCGCCTCGCCGCCTGATATGTCTTTATCCAGCCTGAGCGGGACGTATGAGGGGGACTTCGGCGGCGGCAGGAATATCTTTGTCCTGCGCCCAGACGGGACCTATGACCAACAGTTCGTGGCGGACGGCGGGAAGGTGTACAACAACCACGGCACCTGGAACATCGACACCATCCAGCCCGGCAGTGTGGACTTCGAGCACCTGCTGAACACCATCGACGGCTTCGGCCAGCCGCAGAAGCCGGAGATCACCGACTTCGGCGGGGCGGCTGTACACCTGATGGACGACGCGATCTACTTCAACGAGGACGACGACATCAAGATATTTCGGACCAAAGGCTGACCCGGAGCGGCCCAACACGCGCTGCAGCCGACGCCACACGGCATTGTCTTCGGCGGCTTCCCGTCCTCGGCTCTCTGCTCGCGCGGCTGAGCTTTACCGTTGGGCCGCTCAGTTGAGGCTTTGCATACTCCTATGGCAAAGAAGCCTGAAAAACATGAAGTCCATATCTATCGATGTCATAATGGGCAGGAAGCAATCATTCTGCCAGGAGTTGGGACGGGGCCTTTAGCGGAGCCTCAGAGGGCTTTCACCTTCCGGGGGATGTTGCGGATACATGGCTCCGTCCCCTGGGGCATTCACCGCTGGTATGTCAATGGGCAATACGTCTACAACGACGCCGGCTGGGACTTAATCCTTAACAGCAGGCGTCGTCAGGAGTAGTAGCAAAACGCTCTACCGGAGCGGCCCAACACGCGCTGCAGCCGACGCCACACGGCGCACGCCTTGGGCGGCTTCGCCAGGTGTGCCATACTGCACCAGGGGATAGTCTCATGTGTATGATGCTTTACTTGGCCTCAGACCACCCTCTGGCCTTGGTCGAGCGGCGGGAAAAAGGACAAGATTTCTGCGTATCCGCCCTCAATGACCACGAGCGAGGCGTTCTTAAGCAGTTCTCCAAGCCCTACGTCTATGCTGTCGATGCCTACGGAGGGTGTGGCTGCGGCTTCAACTACGGCGAATGGGGTGACCTGGAGGAAGCGGGGCAGGTCGCCGCCGCTCGCCGGTCAGTGGCGAGACTGTCCCAGTACCTCGCTGACGCACTGGAGCCGAGCGGTGAGCTAGAGATTTTTACGCCCTGGGACGGTGAACGGGGACAAGAGCCGTTAATGCGACGTGTGCTTCGGCCCTCTCAGATCGGAGGCGAGGCGTTCTGGTTCCAGGGGAGGCAGTTCACGACAGTCGTCCCAGACACGGCATAACAACGCTGCAACCGATGTCACACGGCGCTTCCCTGGGGCGGCTCCGCAGAGT
>CAXUCQ010000243.1:3521-5052 GCA_964249295.1 uncultured Armatimonadales bacterium
GTTCTAGCACCGGGCGGGGGTGGGCGCGGCTGAGATTTTCCGTTGGGCGGCAGAACCGGCCTTCCGCAGAGAACCAGCCCATGAGTTCTGGTACAATCTTCCCATGAGCGTTCAAGAGATCGAAGTCGAGATCGAACAGTTGCCCGCCAAAGATGTCGCCGAGTTGATGTCGTGGCTGGTCGAGCATCATGCCCAGGTCTGGGACCGGCAGATCGAGCAAGACCTGGAAGCGGGGCGGCTTGACGAACTGCTGGCCGAGGTGGACCGGGAGTATGAGGCGGGCCTGGCGCGGCCCCTTTGACGCGCCCCCATGAACCACCTGACCCTGCCGCGCTTCTGGCAATGCTATCACGCTCTGCCCCGCGACGTGCGCGAACTGGCGGATAAGAACTACGACCTTCTCAAAGCCGACCCATTCCACCCGTCGCTGCACTTCAAGAAAGTCGGCAGGAAGAAACAGTTGTGGTCGGTGCGCGTCGGCGACCACTACCGGGCGCTGGGGACGGACAAGCCGGGGGGCGTCGTTTGGTTCTTTATCGGCACCCACGCCGAGTACGACGCCCTGCTCGCGTAGCCGTGTCCGTCGGCGACCCATTACGCGCTGTTCACCCCGCTATTCACCCTGCTGTCGAACGCAGCGAGCAAGGGCGGAGGCCGCCGACTAGGGGCGGCTGACGCCGCACGATGCCGCCCGCGCCGTTTCCCCGCCGCGCCGGGTATAATCACCGGCGATACCATCCGAGGAGACACGCATGATCGTCAGCACCAAGACCCTGTTCGAGCACGCCTACGGCAAGTACGCGCTCGGGGCCTACAACATCAACAACGCCGAGCAGGCGATGGGCCTGTTCCGGGGCAACATGGACGCCCAGTCCCCGTTCATCATCCAGATCTCCAAGGGCGCGCGCGCTTACACCGACAAGCGCATCATCGAAGGCCTGATCCGGGCCTGCGATGAGATCTTCCCCGACGCGCTGTTCGCCGTGCATCTGGACCACGGGGACGAGCAGACCTGCTACGACTGCATCGACAGCGGCTTCTACTCGTCGGTCATGATCGACGCCTCCCACGACCCGTTCGAGGAGAACGTCGCCACCACCCGGCGCGTCGTCGACCGCGCCCACGCCAAGGGCGTCAGCGTCGAGGCCGAATTGGGGATGCTGGGCGGGGTCGAGGAGGACATCCAGGTCGATGAGAAGAACGCGCTCCTGACCGACCCGCACGAGGCCAAGGATTTCGTCGCCCAGTCCGGCTGCGACAGCCTGGCGTGCGCCATCGGGACCAGCCACGGCGCGTACAAGTTCAGCGGGGGTCAGGGGCTGCACTTCGACCGCATCAAGGCCATCCAGCAGGCCATCCCCGGCGTCCCGCTGGTCATGCACGGGTCGTCGAGCGTGCCGCAGGACGAGGTGCAGCGCATCAACGCCGCCGGCGGCAAGCTTAAAGAGGGCGCCAAGGGGGTGGACGAGCACCAGTACCTGCCCGCCGCCAAGCTGGGCGTCTGCAAGGTCAACATCGACACCGACGGGCG
>CAXUCQ010000244.1:0-4609 GCA_964249295.1 uncultured Armatimonadales bacterium
CAGGATGTTGGCCCGATGGCCGGGGCTGTTCATCAGCGCCTGATGGCCGAACTCAACGTTGTAGGTGCCGTTGCTCTCGCTGCAGTAGTAGATGTTCTCGCCGACCAAGACGTAGCTCGGCGTCCCTTGGTCGACGCTGCGCAGCCCGGCGAGGTACCGGTCCATCGGCGTACACAGGCCCGCCGTCGGGGAGTGGTGGTCGAAGTAGTCCAGGTCGCACATCTCGCGGCTGTGGCCCCGAGCGACTTTGACCAGCAGCGGGTCGAGCGTCAGCGCGTTCTCGCCCCGTGACGTGCGCTCGTCGTTGACGCGCCCGATGAACTCGCGCTCTTCGGACAGCAGCCCGTCGGCGGGGTCCGGCTGGGCCTGGTCCGTGGGCAGGTACGCCTTGACGGTCGTCGGTGCAGGTTGTGTGGGGCGGACGGCCGCCAGAGTCGTCGTATGGGAAGCCGACAGCGGCGCCGAAGGCACGTTGGCGGCGAGAATGGTCGGGATGGTGACCGGCGACGTGGGCATGAAGTTCGAGGTGACCATCAGGACACCGGCCAGCAGTATTGATTTCAGCATCCGTGCAGCCTTTCAACTTGGTAGGGAGCGGGTTCGCTCATGCCAAGATTGTCGGGCCACCCGGCGGCTTTCCACAGGCGCGGCAAGGGGAGTCGCGGATTTTCCGGTATTTGGAGCAGGACGTGGGAGACCCACCACCTTGCTCCGTTCGTGCCTCACTCCGCAGGGGTCCTCCCGATGCGGGAGGACGGGCAGGTGGCGGGCATCCCGCCGCGTCTGTCTGACAGGCCGTGCCGACGGCTGGCCGTAGAAGACGGAGTGCGCCTCTCGTCCCATGCGCCGCTTGTCCTCCCGCATCGGGAGGACCCCTGCGGAGTGAGGCACGAACGAAGCAAGGTGGTGGGTCTTTCGGAAAGCGGGTCCTACCTGAGCAGCGAGTCAAGCGTCTCGACGCACCAATGGATCTGCTCTTCCGAGATGACGAGCGGGGGGACGAACTCTAAAACACGACCGTCACCGGCGGGCAGCACGATCAACCCCCGGCGCAGGGCGGCAGGCACGAGAGCCAGGGCCAGCGCAGGCGAGGCCATCTCCAGGCCGAGCATCAGGCCGCGACCGCGTACTTCGCACGCTTTTTCGGGATGACGCTCGCACAGCCATTGCAGACAACGGCGGAAGACCGCGCCCGACGCCGAAGCCCGCTCCGGCAGACCTTCCTGCTCTAAAACGTCGATCGCGGCCAGGGACGCGGCACAGGCGACGGGGTTCCCCAGAAACGTGCTGGTGTGGAGGGCTTCGCCAGTAGACTCCGGCCAGGCCGCCATCAGGGAGCGGGCAGCGATGCAGGCCGAGATCGGCAGCCCGCCCCCCATCGCCTTGCCGACGCACAGGATGTCGGGGAGGATGCCCTCATGCTGACACGCGAACCAGTCCCCCGTGCGGCCCCAGCCCGTGAAGATTTCGTCAAAGATCAGCAGGGCGCCGTGCCGGTCACAGACTTCGCGCAGGCCGCAAAGCCAGCCCGCCGGCGGGACCACGATCCCCCCGCGCCCCTGGATCGGCTCCACCAAAACGGCCCCGACGGACCCTGATGCCAGCGCCTGAGCGACCTGGCCGATGTCGCCGCCGTAGGGCAGGTGTGTCGCAAACCCGCCCAGTTGCCCCCGGAACGGGCGGCGGAAGTCGGCGCGCGCCGTCGTCTCCAGCGCCCCGTAGGAAAGGCCGTGGTAGCCGCCCTCAAAGGCCAGCACGCCGGGCCGCTCCGTCGCCAGCATCGCCGTTTTCAGCGCCGCCTCGACCGCGTCCGCCCCGTTCTGGCCCAGAATCACCTGCGCCTGTGGGATCGGCGATTGCTCGGCGATGCGCCGGCAGAGCGCGACTTTGACGGCGGACGGGTGGACGTCGCCCATGCCGTGCAGCAGCTTCCCGGCCTGCGCCTGCACGGCCCGAACGACCTGGGGGTGGGAATGCCCGACGGCGGCCACGCCGAAGGCGCTGGTGACGTCCAGAAACGTGTTCCCATCCACGTCCCGGACCAGGCAGCCCGCCGCGCTGTCCCAGAAGACCGGGAAGTCCGGGGCCAGATAGGTGACGTTCGGACTCTCGAACTCGCCCAGCGTCTGGGCCAGACGCTGCGAGCGCGGCCCCGGAACGGGCGAGACGATCTGCGGCAAGTCGCTCACGCGCGGTCGGTTTCCACCTGCAGCTTGATCTCGCGCAGGACGCCCGCGACCTTCTCGCACGTCTCGGCCTCGCCCGCGAAGACCACCGCGCGCCCGGTCGTGTGAATCTCCATCGCGAACGCTTCGGCCTTCTCCAAGGTGCAGGCGGTCGCCTTCTGCAGCTGCACCTCGACCTGTTCGAACGTGTGGTAGTCGTCGTTGTAGACGATGACGATGTACGGCTTGTCCAGATCGGGATCGCCCAGATCCGGGTCGATGGCGGGCGATTCGCGCGTTCTCTCGCCGGGAAGAACGGCAGGCAGCAAGTCGATTCCTTTGGGCATGTCGGCTCCTCGTCGTCGGGATGGCTTCGCCCCATTATACCCGCCCCGGCGGCCCCTCGCGCAAGCGCGCCGGGGTTGACAAGGGGCCGGAGAACGTGTATCCTAAAGCCTGTCGCTGCTCCCAACAACAATGTCGAGATGGGGGCAGGGGGAGAAAAGAATTTCATGGCCGAAACATCGGGTTCACCGCAGAAGGTGGTCATTCTGGGCTGCGGGCGCGTGGGATCGACCCTCGCCAAGCAGTTGTCCATGGAAGGCCATGCGGTGACCATCATCGATCTCACCAGTGACGCTTTCCGGCGTCTGGGCGGCAAGTTCAAGGGGCAGCGTCAGGTCGGCACCGGGCTGGACCAGGACACGCTGAAGAAGGCCGGGCTGGACCGGGCCGACGTCTTCATCGCCGTGACCCAGGGCGACAACACCAACATCATGGCCGCGCAGATCGCCAAGGAAGTGTTCTCCGTCCAGAACGTCCTCGCGCGCATCTATGACCCGATCCGCTCGCAGGCGTACCGCGAGATGGGTATCAGCACGCTCTGCACCACCACCATCGCCGCCAGCCTGATCCACGCCGCCGCCGTCAACGCGCCCCTCGTGGCGAGAGGCAGCGACGCCGCCTCGTGGCAGGACACCATCGCGGCCTGGGACAAGGTCTATCTCGAACAGCTCGGCTGACGATCCGGCAGAGGAGTCGCGTATGTACGTCATCGTGGTGGGTGGGGGCAAAGTCGGCTACTACCTCTCCAAACAGTTGATCGCCGAAGGCCATGAGGTCCTGCTCATGGAGAAGGACCGGCGGCGCCAGGCCATGCTCGCCGAGGAGATGGGCGAGGTCGTCATGCAGGGCGACGGCTGCGAGGTCCGGGTCATGACGGAAGCCGGCTTCGGCCGCGCCGACGTGATCGTGGCCGTGACGGGCGACGACGAAGACAACCTCGTCATCTGCCAGATGGCGAAAAAGAACTTCCACGCCCCGCGCACCGTCGCGCGCGTCAACAACCCCGACAACCTGAAACTGTTCGAGCGGCTCGGCATCGACACGACCGTTTCCAGCACCCAGATCATCTTCAACCTGCTGGAGCAGCAGATCGAGCCGGGCGAGATCATCCCCGTCGGCGCCCTCAAGAACGGCAACATCGAGGTCGTCGCCATCGGCGTTTCAAGCCGCTCGCCCGTGCTGGGCCGCGCCATCCGCGACCTGGAACTCGGCTCCGCCCTGATCATCTCGATCGTCCGCAACGACCACGCGCAGTTGCCCCAGGCCGACACGCGGTTCGAGATCGACGACACCGTCATCGCCATGGTCCCCGCCGACGAGGAGATGCAGCTCAGGAAAGTCTTCTCCGAGGCGCACTAGCGCATCCGCCGCCGGCGCCGGCCCGAGAAACTGCGATGGCTCAGACAGACCCGCCCGCACGCGAGACGGCCTCCACGCCCGGAGTCGACCCGGCCCGGCTGCGGACGCGCCGCCGGTCCGGCCTGCTCCTTGTCGTTCTGGGCGGCGCGCTGTTCGGCCTGCTGCTGTACCGCATCGCTGGGCCGAGGCCCGTGCCGCCGCCGCAGGTCGTCCGCTACACCCCGCAGCAGACGGCGGACGCCCAAAAAGACTTGGACGCGCTGCGCACCCAGCTCTTCGCCCCGCCGCCCGCTCCGGCGGCGTCCATGCAGCCGCCGCCCCGCGTCCGCTCTCAGGGCGCGGTTGCGGCGGCTGCCGTTCCTCAGCCCTCGCCAAGCCCCGCGCCCGTGCGCCTGCAGTTGTCCCAGGCCGACCTGAACACGTACCTGGCGACCGACCCCCACGTCAAGGCGCTTCTCGCCGCCCGCGGCGTCAAGGCCGTGCAGTTGTTCCTCCACGCGCCGCACAACGTCACGTGCCGCGCCTCGGTCTCCTACAAAGGCCGCCCGACAAACGTCCAGATCGTGGGCAATCTCCTGCCCAGCCCGGACACCCTCGCGCGTTTCGAGGCCACCAGCGCCCAGGTCGGAACGCTGCCGCTGCCGCCGAGCGTCGTGACCAGCCAGGCCAATCGAGTCGCCGCCCAGTTCTCGGGCCGGATGCACGGGCGCTTCCCCATCACCGTCCAGAAGATCCAGGTC
>CAXUCQ010000244.1:4619-5050 GCA_964249295.1 uncultured Armatimonadales bacterium
CAGCTCCCAGTTGGAGGCGAAGTTGGCCCGCGTCACCGGCTGGCGGTCGGCGTGGCCATCGACGCGCAAAATCCAGTTGAGGTCGGGCGGGATGTGCGACCCGATGTCCTTGAGCGTCGCCGCCAGCGCCCGGACCTGGTCCTGCCCGGCATCCAGGTCGTCGGCGACCGTCTCTTCTTGATCGGCGTCCGCCGAACGCCCGTCAAACGCTAACCCCGTCCGGGCGGCTTCGGCAGACTCTCCACGATCAGCGTCACCGGCCCGTCGTTGGCGACCTCGACCAGCATGTCCGCCCCGAACTCACCCGTCTGCACAGAAATCCCGCGCGCCCGGACTTGCGCCACGAAGCGCTCATACAGCGGCTCCGCGACGACAGGCGGCGCGGCGTCGGTGAACGACGGCCGACGTCCCTTGCGCGCATCTCCGTAGAG
>CAXUCQ010000245.1:0-5017 GCA_964249295.1 uncultured Armatimonadales bacterium
CGTGGAGGGCCTGGACAACACGGCCCCCCCCGACGCCGGCGCCGCGCCGCAGCTCACGGGGCGGATCGCCCGGATCGCGATCAAGGGCAACGCCAACGTGAACGCCAACGCCATCCAGGCGGTGCTGTCCCAGAAGGTCGGTCAGCCGTACAGCGCGAACGACGCCGACCGGGACCGGGACGCGATCAAGAACATGGGCTACTTCAACGGCGACGTCGGGCTGACCGCGGTCACCAACGCCGCGGGGACGATCGACGAGACCTACACCGTCGCCGAGAACCCGCTGATCAAGAAGATCGTCTTCACGGCGAACACGCCCACCGGTGTGCCGTCGATCCCGCCCGCGACCCTGCTGTCCAAGATGACGACGCAGCCGGGGCGGGTGCTCAACACCAACGCCCTGGTCAAAGACCTGGACACCCTGTTCAACCACACCTCGGGGTATGTCAGCTCGCAGGGCTACATCATGGACGTCAGTTCGGACATCAACGTCGACCCGAACAACGGCGTCCTGACGATCCCGCTGGTCGAGGCCTACATCCAGCAGATCAAGATCACCGGCAACAAGAAGACCAAGGTGACCGTGGTCACGCGCGAGATGCGCTCCCACTCCGGCCAGGTGCTGGACCAGAAGAAGCTCAACGCCGACCTGACCCGCGTCTACGACCTCGGCCTGTTCGACACCGTCGGCCCCGCCGACGTCGAGCCGACCGACGTCGGCAAGGTCATCATCAACATCCCCGTGGCCGAGAAGCGCAGCGGGCAGGTCTCGGTCGGCGTCGGCTACTCGTCGCGGGAGAAGCTGGTGGGCCGGGCGGAGCTGGCGGAGAACAACTTCCGCGGGCTGGGGGAGCGCGTCAGCCTGCAGTACGAGGTCGGCGGCATCAGCAGCGAGAGCAGCATCGAGCTGGGCTTCTTCGAGCCGTACCTGGACAAGCGCCACACGTCGCTCAACGTCGACCTGTACAACAAAGTCGTGTACCGCTTCTCCAACAGCTTCGAAGGCACGTCCACGACCGGCAGCACCAGTCAGTATTCCGAGAACCGCAAGGGCGGCTCCCTCAGCCTCAACCGCCCCGTCAGCGACCGCAGCTCGGCGGGCATCTCGGCCCGCATCGAGACCGTGCGGACCAACAACTTCGACGTGCCGGTGACCGACACGTTCATCCGCCAGGACGGCACCGTGAGCGCGCTGGGGGCGCAGTTCGCCAACAACACCAAGGACCAGGACCTCGCCCCGGCGTCGGGCGGTCTGCGCTCGTTCTCCACCGAGGTCGGCGTCGCCAACACCAGCACGGTCGGCAACGCGCCCAGCCCGCTCTCGCCCGGCGTCCACAACTTCACCAAGGTGGGCATCGACCTGCGCCAGTACATCAGCCTGCAGGGGCCGCGCAAGGCCAGCAACATCAAGGAGCCGAAGCGCGTCTTCGCCGTGCGCCTGCTGACCGGGTTCGCCAACAAAGACATTCCGTTCTTCGAGCAGTACTTCCTGGGCGGGGCCGACTCGCTGCGCGGCTATCCGACGGACCGCTACTGGGGCAACAACCTGATTCTCGGCCAGGCCGAGCTTCGCATCCCGGTCGGCAAGGGCGACAACTTCCAGGCCGTCGTCCTGAGCGACGCGGGCGACGCCTGGGGCAGCCTCTACCAGGGGCAGGGGCTGTCGCAGCACGACACGCTGCAGCTGCGCGGCGACTACGGGCTGGGCATCCGGCTCGTGACGCCGATCGGCCCGATCCGCGTCGACTACGCCATCCCGACGACGGGCGGCGGGGGCGGGCGGACTCAGTTCAGCATCGGCCAGTCGTTCTAGATGCTTCAAACACGACCACACAGAAAACTACGGACAAGGACACAGATGAAGATCGCAACTTTCGGCAGAACATTCGGCGTCGCCGGGCTGGCCCTGGGTCTGCTCGGCTCCCCTGCCCTGACGCGCCCCGCCGCCGCCGCGCCGGCCGCCGCGCCCGGCGCCCTGGCCATGGGCAACGTGGATCTGGACAAGATCATCGCCGGATACGGCAAGAAGGCCGCCTACGACCAGCAGGTGCAGGACCTCAACGCCAAGTTCGACGCCCAGTTCAAGCAGCAGGTCAACTACGACATGCTCTCCAAGGCGCAGCAGACGCAGCTCACGGAGCTGCTGAGCAAGCCCACCCCGGCCAGCCAGGATCAGGCGGCGATCACCGCCCTGCAGGCGCAGTCCACCAAGGACGCCCAGGAGCTGGCCACGCTGCAGCAGAAACAGAACCCGACCGCCGACGACCAGGCGCGGCTGCAGGCGCTGACCCAGCAGCACCAGGCCGGGCAGCAGGCGCTCAAGGACGTCGCCGACGGCTACAGCGCGCAGGTGACGGCGCGGCAGCAGGCGCTCAGCACCGAGCTGTCCAACACCGTCCGGGAGGCCATCGTCGCGGTCGCCAAGGAGAAGGGGCTGTCGATGGTGTTCACGTCGCAGATCGCGATCTTCAGCACCAACGACATCACGGAAGATGTGCTCAAGCGGCTCAACAAGTAACAGCCGACCGGCCCCCCCGATTCAGGGTCCGGCGTTCCGGGGGCTAGTGGTCGTGGGTCTGGCCTGCGCCCTCGGCGGCTGCGCGGGCGGCGGACGGCGGGCCGCCCCGCCGGTGTCCGTGCGTGGATACGCCCGCCTCGACGCTCTGGTGCGCCGCCACCCCGGCTGGGTCGGACTCGCCCGGTATGACGAGGCGCTGGGGCGGCTCGCACAGGCGGCGGGGAGGCCGCCCGCGTCCGCGCCGCCTGACACGGGACTGGCCGCCCTGCCGCCTTCGCCCGAGGGGCCGCTGATCGGACCCGCGCCGACGCTGGCCGGGGAGCGCGCGCGTCTCGGAACCGTGCAGCGCGTCCAGGTCGCCCGCCTGCAGGGGCGGCAGGCACAGAATAGGCGGCGCCAGATCGCCCTGGAAACGCCCGTGTGGGAGCGGCAGGCGGCGGCCCAATACACACGGACCGTGACGGCCGCCCAGACGGCTTACGCGCAGCGGCTGGCCCGGCCTTCGTCGGACGCCCGGCGTCTGAACCTGCCGCTCCAGATCCGCGCCTTACAGAAGATCGTCGCTGGCTGGAAAGCCTCCACGCCGCCGACGCCGGCGCTGAACCGGGCCGAAGCGGACCTGCAGGCGAAGCAGGGCGAACTTTCGGCGCTCGATCAAGACCGGCAAACGTCCATGCGGGAGGCGGCAGCGGCGCGCGACGCGATGCTGGCGGCGGCCCTGCGGGCGCGGTCCGCGTTTGTCTCGACACAGGCCGCTCTGGAAGAAGCCCGGCTGCGGGGACAGGACGATCGGCAGGCGGCGAGTCTGCAGGACCGTCTGGCGCGGCAGCGGGCCGCGCTGCTGCACGAAGATCAGTCACTTTCGGCGGCGCCCGTCCCGCCTGCGGACGGATTGGGGCCGCAGGCGCTGCCGCCCGGACCGGTCCCGGCGACGTCGGCGCGCGGCGCGGGACACAGCTTCCGGCTGGCCGAGGCCCAGCTCAAGGCGCAGCGGGACCGCTGGCGCGCGTTCCTGTACAGCGACACGCGGGCGGCGGCCCTGGACGTGGCCGCGCAGCGGCACTGGGTTGTGGCCTTCGGGCCGCCCCACGCGGGGGAGCGGGACCTGACGGCTCCGCTCGCGCAGGCGCTGGTCACGCGCGTCTGGAAGTCGTGAGTGGAGGGCGTGAGACACCCAGGGCTGAACCCTTGGGCTATGGAGGGCGTATTGCCCGCCTTCGCGGGCGCGGAGTAGTGACACAGCCTTCTTCGCCCGCGCAGGCGGGCAGTCTTCAATCCGCAGCCCAGGGGTTCAGCCCTGGGGAGACTTCCTTTCTCGGCGCTTTCTTTCTCGGCACTTTCTTTCTCGGCACTTTCTTTCTCGGCACCCGCGAGTGGCTTCGGGGACAAGACTGAAGGAAAACAGGACATGCAAACCACGGTCGGACAACTCGCCGCGATGGTGGAAGGGTCGGTCGACGGCGATGAGAACATCGCCATCCTCGGCATCTCCAGCATCGAGGACGCACAGGACGGCGACATCACGTTCGCCGAGAACGAGAAGCTGCTCGGCAGCGCGGGCCGCTCGCGCGCGGCGGCGGTGATCGCGCCCGTCTCCGCGAGCCGCGAGAGTTTCGTGGCGTCCGGGGGCGTCAAGCCGATCATCCGCGTCAAGAACCCGCGCTTCGCCTTCGCGCAGGCGCTGCGCATCTTCGCCCCGCAGCCGAAGGTCTACCGGGGCGTCCACCCGACCGCCGTGATCGGCCGGGACACGCGGATCGGCGAGAACGCCTCCGTCCACGCGCTGGCGGTGATCGGCGATGGCGTCACCCTGGGCCGCAACTGCGTGGTGTTTCCGTTCGCCTACATCGGCGACAACGTCACGCTGGGCGACGACTGCGTCCTCTACCCCCACGTCGTCCTGCACGACGACACGCAGATCGGCAGCGGCGTCGTCATCCACAGCGGCAGCGTCCTGGGGACCGACGGCTTCGGCTACATGTTCATCGAGAACCGGCATTATAAGATCCCGCAGATCGGGCGGGTCATCGTGGAAGACGACGTCGAGATCGGCGCCAACGTCACCATCGACAAGGCCCGCACGGGATCGACCCGGATCGGCGCGGGGACCAAGATCGACAACCTGGTCCACATCGGCCACAACGTCTCGGTCGGCAAAAACTGCGTCATCGTCGCCCAGGTCGGCGTCTCGGGCAGCGTGGACATCGGCCAGGGCGTCATCCTGGCCGGGCAGGTCGGCGTCAAGGACCATGTGACGATCGGCGACGGCGTCATCGTCGGCGCGCAGGCGGGCGTCATCGGGGACCTGCCGGCGGGCGCGTTCGTGTCCGGGCCGCAGGCGCGTCCCCACTCCCAGGAGATGCGCGCGCGGGCGCTGCACTACAAGCTGCCGGAGATGCACAAGCAGATCAAGGATCTGGAGGAGCGGCTCGCGGCGCTGGAGAAGCAGGGCGAGTGAGCAGCCGCTTAAGCCAGGGGGCCGCCGAGGAGGGCCGGGGG
>CAXUCQ010000246.1:0-4986 GCA_964249295.1 uncultured Armatimonadales bacterium
TCCGACGACTGGCCGCTGCCGTCCGCGTGGCCGTTGCCATTGGAGTGGCCGCTGCCGTTCGCGCCGGCGGGGTGGCGGCGCTTGGCAGGCTGCGTCTTTTCCTTGTCGTCGTCCTCGGCGCCGGGGAACGGCTTGGCGTCCTTGCGGCGCAGGACCGAGTAGGAGATCGGGACGATGAACAGCGTGGTCAGCGTCGCGATCAGCAGGCCGCCGATGACGGCGCGGCCCAGGGGGGCGTCCTGCTCGCTGCCCGCGCCCAGCGCCAGAGCCATGGGCAGCATGCCGATGATCATCGCCAGCGCGGTCATGATGACCGGGCGCAGGCGCGTGTAGCCCGCCGCGATGGCGGCGTCGCGCGCGCTCATGCCCTCGGCGCGGCGCTCGTTGGCGAACGTCACGACCAGGACGCTGTTGGCGGTCGAAACGCCGATGGTCATGATGGCGCCCGTCAGACTGGGGACGTTGATGGTGGTCTGCGTGACGTACAGAATCCACAGGATGCCGGCCAGCGCCCCCGGCGCCCCCGAGACGACCACGAGTGGGTCCAGCCACGACTGGAAGTTGACCGTCAGCAGCAGATAAACCAGCACGATGGCGCCGAGGATGCCGAACGTGAGGCCCTCGAACGAGGCGTTCATGCTGGTGACCTGCCCGCGCACCGTCACGGTGGTGCCGCGCGGCAGGCGCTTCTTGAAGCCGTCCACGACGCGCTGCATGTCCGCCGACACGCCGCCGAGGTCCCGGTTCTGGGTGCTGGCGTAGATGTCATACGTCGGCTGGATGTTGTAGTGGCTGATGACCAATGGCTGCGTCGCGTGGCTGATCGTGGCGACGTTGGACAGCAGCTCGGGGTTGGAAAGTCCGGGCGCGGTCAGCGGCGTCGCCAGCAGGTCGTCGGGGGTGTTCAGGGCGTACTGCGGCGTCTGCACGACGACGTTGTAGACGACGCCGTTGCGCTGGTTGAGGAAGAAGTCCGGCGCCGCCGTCCCCGTGCCGGCCAGCGAGACCAGCAGGCTCTGCGCGACGTTCTGCTGGGTCAGCCCGATCTGCTCCGCCCGCGTCCGGTTGACGTCAACGTTCAGCGACGGCGCGTCCGTGATCTGCTGCAGGTGGACGTCGGCGGCCCCTGGGATGGCGCGCAGCTTCTGCTGCAGCTGCTGGGCGACGATCAGGTTCTGCGCCTGGTTGCGCGGCGGCCCCGAGACCTGAACGTCGATGGGCGCGGGCAGGCCGAAGTTGAGGATCTGGCTGACGATGTCGGCGGGCTGGAAGAAGAACGTCTCGTCCGGGAACTCGCGCGGCAGTTCGCGCCGCAGGGTCTGGACGTAGCCGTCCGTCGGCGAGTGCTTCGGCTTCAGCGAGACCAATATCTCGCCGTCGGACGGCCCGACCGTCGCGGAGTCGCCATACGCCAGGTCCACAAAGATGGGTTCCCCGATGTTGTCGAGTATCAGGCCGGTCTGGGACGCCGGCACGGTCTTGCGGATCTGCTGCTCGATGGAGGAGAAGATGCGGGCCGTCTCCTCGAGCCGCGTGGCGGGCGGGACGCGCACGTGCAGCCGGAACTGCCCGGCGTCCACCGCCGGGTAGAAGTCGCGCCCGATGAACGGGTACAGGCAGAACGAGACGGCGCAGAAGACCAGGAACACGGCGAAGACGCCCGCTTTATGGTCCAGCGCCCACACCAGCGTGTCCCGGTAGCCTTCGCGGCGCTTCTCGAACCAGCCGTTGAACCTGTGGTGCGTGCGCCAGATCAGGCCGTTCTTCTGCTTCTCGACGGCGGCCCTGTCGTCGCTCTGCCCCGGCTGACTCTTGTCCGGGGCGGGCCGCGTGTGCTGGAAGCCGTTGTGGCCGTGCTTGCCGCGCGCCTGGTTCTTCTGGGCCTGGCCGTTCTTGTGCTGGCCGCTGCCGTTGTCGGAGCCGCCCTCGCCGCCCGCATGGGCCTCGTTGTAGCCCTCCTCGCTGAACAGCGCCACTTCTTTGGGCAGCAGGATCTGGATGAACGTCGGCGTGACGGTCCGCGACAGCAGATACGAGGCCAGCATGGCGAAGATGACCGCTTCGGCGAGGGGCAGGAACAGATACCGCGACACGCCGGTCAGCAGCGCCATCGGCAGGAACACGATGCAGATCGACAGCGTCGAGACGAGGGCCGGCAGGGCGATCTCCGCCGAGCCTTCCAGGATCGCCTGCCGCAGCGGGCGGCCCAGGCCCAGATAGCGGTTGATGTTCTCGATGGTCACCGTGGTGTCGTCGACCAGGATGCCGACGGCCAGCGCCAGGCCGCCCAGCGTGGACGTGTTCAGGGTCTGGCCCAGCGCGTTCAGCACGATGATCGACGTCAGGATGGACAGCGGGATGGACACGGCGACGATCGCCGTGGAGCGCAGGCTGCCCAGGAACAGCAGGATCATCACCGCCGTCAGACAGGCCGCGATGGTCGCCTCCCGGACCACGCTCTGCACGGACTCGCGCACGAACACGGACTGGTCGGCGATCAAGCTGGACTTCAGCTCTTTGGGGACGGTCGCCATCGCCTTGGGCATCATCTGCCGGATGCGGTTGACGACGTCCAGCGTGGACGCGCTGCCGCTCTTGTTGATGGTGAGCAGCACGGAGCGCTTGCCGTTGAGATCGACGATGTTCTGCTGCGGGTTGAAGCCGTCCCGGACCTGGGCGACGTCGCGCACGTACACGACACTGCCGTTGACTTCTCTGATCGGCACGTCATTGAGGTCCTGCACCAGCGGCAGGCTGCTGTTGATGGCAACGTTGTAGTCGCGGGTGCCGATCTTGGCGTCGCCGGACGGCAGGATCAGGTTCTGGGCCGCGATGGCGTTGGACACGTCGAAAGGCGACAGGCCGTGCGCGTACAGCTTCTGCGTGTCGATGTCGACGTTGATGGAGCGCTGCTTGCCGCCGTACGGGGCGGTGATCTGCGCGCCCTTGACCGTCGTCAGCAGGGGCCGGATGAAGTTGGTGCTGTAGTCGTAGATCTGCTGCTCGGTCAGCGAGTCGCTGCTGATGGCCGCCTGGATGACCGGCACGTCGGAGGCGTCGTAGCGCAGGATGTACGGGGGCTGGCTGCCCGGCGGCAGGACGCGCAGGACGGTCTGCGACGTGGCCGTGACCTGCGCGATGGCGGCCCCGATGTCGGTCCCCGGCTGGAAGTAGATGCGGATGAGGCCGATGCCCGAGACGGACTGCGACTCGATGTGTTCGATGTCGTTGACCGACGTCGAGAACCCGCGCTCGCTCTGGCTGATGAACCGCTTCTCCATGTCGTTGGGCGTGATGCCGGGGTACGACCAGATGACGGTGACGACGGGCAGGTCGATGGACGGGAAGACGTCCGTCGCCATGGTCAGGACGCTGCCGATCCCGAGCAGCAGGATCAGCAGCGACAGAACCGCGAACGTATACGGCTTGCGGAGCGCGAGTTGGACAATCCACATGGGCGAGTTTCTTTCAAGGACAAGGCCGGGTCAGCGTCCGCCCATCGCGCGGACCAGTTGCGCGAGCGAGGACTGATAGAAATACTGTGCATTCGCAAGATTCGTTCGCGCCGTCGCGAGCTGGGCCAGGGCGTTCAGGACATCGAGGAACGTGCCGAGGCCGGCGGTGTACCGCTCGCGCGCCAGGCGGACGGCTTCGAGTGAACTCGTCACGCTGACCTGGGCCGAGCCGGCTTCGGCCTGGGCGTTGCGGATGTTGACGGCGGCCTGGCGCACTTCCAGCGCGACGCTGAGCTGCAGCTGCTCCAGCGTGATGGCCTGAGTCTGCACCTGCACCTGGGCGCTGCGGACGCGCGAGCGGGTCAGCCCGCCGTCATCGAGCGGGACGGCGACCTGGGCGCTGACGGTGCCGAAGTATTGGGGTGTGACGGCGGAAGCGTTGCTGGTGTACTCGGCGCTGCCGACCAGCCCCACCGTCGGCAGCAGGCCTTCGGCGGCCAGACGCGCCTGGCGCTGGGCGTTGTCGATGTTGCGGTCCGCCTGGCCGAGTTCGGGTCGCTGGCGCTCGGCGAGGCGCGTGCTCTGGCGCAGGTCTATGGCCTGGCCGAGCGGCGGCAGGCCGGGCGCCTGCAGGACGTTCGGCTGATCGGGGTCGGTGCCGAGCAGGAAGGACAGCTCGGCCTGGGCGAGCTGGTACTGGTCCAGGGCCGCCGTCAGTTGCTGCTGGGCCGTGGCGAGGGCCGCCTGGGCCGTCAGCACGTCGAAGCGGGACACGATGCCGTTGCGGAGCCGCGACTGGGTGATTCGCAGGTTCTCCTGGGCGAACGTCACCTGCTCCTGCTGCGTGGCGACCAGGGCCTGGGAGTACAGGACGTTGAAGAACAGATTCTTCGCGGCGTAGGCCGTCTCGTTCTGCAGGCGCGTGATGTCCAGCGCATAAAAGTCGCTGACGTCCCGCTCCGTGCGCCGGGCCGTCCCGACGAGGCCGAACAGGTCGATGAGCTGGGTGACGTTGCCGCCCGCCGCATAGGTGTTGCGCTTGCCCTCGGAGGTCGGCCCCTCGGCGCCGGTGCCGGACGAGCCGGTGCCGGTCGTCGGGTCCGTGGCGCGAGGGCGTGCCTCGGGTGTTGCGCCTGTTGTCGCCTCTGCAGCGGGTCTTGCCTGTGCCGTGGGGGCGGAGGCGACGGGGGCGGTGACGTAGGAGGCCGGCGGCTGGAGCGGATGTCGGCGACGTAATCGGCGACGATGGCGGGGTAGGCGAGCATCGCCATCCCGGTCGCCCCGGCGCCCGTGCTCGTCCCGGTCGCGGGGGACGCGGCTCCGGTTCCGGTCGCAGGAGCAGCGCCTGCGCCGGTCCCCGTGGCCGGACCGGCGCCCGTTCCCGTGGCGGGCGATGCGCCGGTCCCTGTCGCCGGGGTCGAGCCGCCTGTTCCAATCCCCGTCGTCGGCGATGCGCCGCCTGTGGCCCCTCCATTTGCGGGCGCGTTGCCGCCCGTGCCGGTACCTCCGGTCGTGCCGCCCGTCCCGCCGG
>CAXUCQ010000247.1:0-2555 GCA_964249295.1 uncultured Armatimonadales bacterium
CCTTGGCGTCGGCGGCCCAGTCCCGCCAGCGGTAGGGCGTGTCCACGGCGGGCCGGAAGCTTTCCCCGGCGATCTGCGCCTCCACCTCCCGGCTGCGTTCCAGGTCATCCAGGAACTTCAGGAACATGATCCAGGTCAGTTGCGGCAGCCGGTCCAGGTCGCCGCTCAGGCCCCGGTCCTTGCGCATCGTGTCGCGGGCGGACTTGACCAGGCTGGACAGTCGCTGCGCCGTCGTCTGGGACGGCGCGGCCCTGGCCGCCCGGCGGGCCGGACTCGGGGAGGCCGCCGCGCCCGGTTCGGCGGTCGGTACGTCGAGCAGAGTCGGGTGTGTGTCGGGCATAGGTGTTGCTGTCGTGGAGAGAAGCGGCAGACGCAGAGGCAGGTGAGTCCGATTACGCGAGGGAAAAACCATGCGCATCCAGAAGACGCCAGGTACGACCCGACTTTTCCAGCGTGCCGGTGACTTGAACGGCCTTGTTGTCGCGATGGGCGTCACAGGCGAGGACGTAGTCAGCCGCTCCCAGACTCATACGCACATGGCGATCAACCCCTTTGACGGTCGTCTCAAGAGTAATCACGCGCGGTGTGCCGTCGGTGTCGGCCCCAAGCCGGAAGATACGGCCGCGCAGCCGCACCCCCGATTGGGGCTTCATCTCACGCAGCCGCCTGGCCGCGTCTTTGAGCGAAACAACGGCCCCTCGATCCAGGCGCCGGAAGCCGGTTTCATTCCAGGCGACGCTAGGACGGACGACAGGGGACCATCTGAAATCGAACTCCAGCCCCTGCTCACCAACATTTTCCAGCATCTGAGAAAGAGTCTGGTAGGCGTTCGCGTTGAAGCCGTCCTGATAGCTCTGCACGAGCGCATCGCTGTCACCGGAGACGGCCACCCGACTCACTTCCGACAGGCCGCGCATTAGTCGCTGCATGACGCGCCGGGGGAACGGCGCCCCCTGGCTGTTGCTCGGCGCCTTCCCAGACTGAAACGACAAAGGCGACTCCATCTCGAACACGAAACTCCCCGGTCGGGTGTGGCCGAAGCGACAGTGCTGGACGAATTCGCGCCCGATGCCGGTGGCGCGCGCAAAGTAGGGCTGCGGCGTTTCTTCCAAACAGGCGCTGTAAGTCAGAAGGTGCTGCAGGCCGCTTACAAAAGACGCAGCGAGTTCGAGAGAGATGGACTGCTGATGATCCGGCTCACTGATCTTCCACAGAACGACATCGTCATCGACGGAGGCGACCTCTTGGGCCACGTCTTCCGCCGACCGATCTTCCAGTTCCGCCAATGTCGTGATGACTTCGGCGATCCGGCGCGGCGTGTCGGTGTAGCTCTCGTTCTGCGTCAGGACGACCTCGATGGGATTGCCTTCATCGTCTTTCTCGCCCTGGTAGACGAGCAGGCGGGGGTTACGGTAAGGCGTCTCCTGCCAGCCTTTGAAGAGAAGATAAGCCTTGATCTCATCCAGACTGACGGCTGGGGTGAGTGTCTGGTGGGACTGTAAAATGCTCAAAGCTCTTCTCCGGCTGTCACCCTGGCGATCATTCCCAGCAGTGCATCAGGTGTGAATATCTGTGTGCGAGGGATTAAGATACGCCTTGTTCGGTTGTTATCGGTCAGCGGGCCTGTGATGCGATACCAGTAGCAGCAACGCTGCAGCGTCAGCTTCTCCTCATCGATCAGAAGCCAAGTCGCTCTGTCCTGAGGCAGACAGAGTACGAGCAGCAGACTAGGAATTCCAGCGTCCTGCGCCCGGTCGGCGAGAGTGTTGTACGTATCCGCCTCACAATCGTAAGCGATATGTTCCTCTCGCAGTTCGCAGTTGATCGTCGCCTTGAGTTGGAAATCGATCGGGGAAGCCCGTATTTATTCGCGCGTTTCGGACAATCTTAACGGGCCTGAAGATGCCGTCAACGCCATAATCGATTTCATCAACAGCGAGATTCACACCGGCCCTGCCCGCGACCATAATGGCATACGCTCTGCTGAGCAGTTCCTGCGTGTGCTTTTCCGTTATCATCTGTCTTTATTTTACCCCTCCGCGCCCTCGTTTACGAAGCATACAGCAGGGTCTGCATCTGGCCGACGGCGTGGCGGAACTGGTCGGCGCCGCCGAAGAACTGGGCGATCTCCAGCGGGGTGCCGTAGCCGGAGAGCGGCGGCAGGCGCAGCGCGTCCGGCACGACCAGCTCGCCCGCGCCGCGCTCGGCGTACTTCTCCAGCAGCTCGCTCAGGACCCGCCGGGCCTGCGGGCCGTACTGGTCGAAGAAGTCGGCCCTGTCGCGGCGCAGGCGGTCGGCGCGCTCCCGGCGGGTCCGCAGCGGGGCGCTGTAGGCCAGGTGGCAGAGCAGGTCGAACGGGTCGGCGTCGGCCCGCCCCGTGTCGGCGGCCAGGGCGGGGGAGGCGGTCCCGCGGGCCGCCCGCGGCGTGGCCTGGTTCAATTTCGCCGAGCTCTGCGCCAACCCGCTCGCCGCCGCCGACTATCTGGCGATCGCCGAGCGGTTCGCGGCGGTCATCCTCGAAGCGGAGACGGTCACCCCGCCGGCCCCGGGCTTCT
>CAXUCQ010000247.1:2565-4973 GCA_964249295.1 uncultured Armatimonadales bacterium
CGTCGGCCCGCCCCGTGTCGGCGGCCAGGGCGGCGAAGTCGATCCCGCGGGCCGCCAGCGCCGCCGACACCTCCGCGCGCAGGTCCGGGTCCGCCCAGCGGGCGTGCAGGTCCTCGGACGTGGGACACAACTGACGCACCTTCTCCGCCGTGTAGTCGGAAAAGCGGACCACGCGCAACTGCTTGCCGTCGGGCGCCAGGTCGTAGACCAGATGGGCGGCGATCTCGACCTGCCCGCCGTCGAAGTAGAACTTGCGGCGTTCGCCGGGCGGCCCGGCCTCGGGATAGGGCGGCCCGGCCTCGCGGGCGCGCTCGCCCGGCGAAACTTCGACCGCCTCGCCCCGCGAAACGCCGTCCGGGCCGATCTCTTCTTCCGTGATCTCTTCGGGGTCGCCGTCGAACTCCGGGTCTGCGAACAGGCGGGTGGCGCTGCCCGTGTAGTCCAGGATGTGGAACGAGAGCTTGCCGTAGTCCTCGCGGATGCGGGTGCCGCGCCCGATAATCTGCTTGAACTCGGTCATGGAGCCGACCACGCGCGCCAGGACGACGTTTTTGCACATCGGCGCGTCCACGCCCGTGGTCAGCATCTGCGACGTGGTCAGGATCGCGGGCGTTCTGGTCTCTAATTCCTGGAAGTGGGACAGGTGCGCCCGACCGACCTCGCCCTCCTCCGCCGTGACCCGGCAGACGTAATCGGGATAGCGGCGGACCAGGTCGGCGTTCAGGTTGTTCAGGCAGCGGCGCATTTCGTCCGCGTGTTCCTGATCGACACAGAAGACGATGGTCTTGGCGAACCGGTCCGTCTTTTTGAGGAAATCGGTCAAGTGCCGGGCCATCGCCTCGGTGCGGGCCTTCAGCGCGACCAGGCGCTCGAAGTCTTTGGTGCCATACTCGTCATCGGGAATCTCGCGCCCGTAGCGGTCCCGCTCGCCCTGGGAGGGCCGCCAGCCCGCCGCGTCCCAGTCGGTGACGATGCGGTGGACGCGATACGGGGCCAGAAAGCCGTCGTCGATCCCCTGACGCAGCGAGTAGGTGTAAAGCGGGCTGCCGAAATAGCGGTATGTGTCGGCGTTGTCGTCGCGCTTGGGCGTCGCCGTCATGCCGAGCTGATACGCCGGCTCGAAATACTCCAGGATCTCGCGCCAGGTGCTCCGGTCCCGCGCCGACCCCCGGTGGCACTCATCGACGATGATCAGATCGAAAAAATCTGGCCCGAACTCGCGGTACAACCCCGGTCGGCGCTCGTCTTCCGCCAGAGACTGGTAGGTGGAGAAGTACATCTCGCGGCTCTTGACGACCCGGCCGCCCTCGATCTTACAACGCGCGTCGCCGAACGGCGCGAACGTCTTGTCTTTGGGGTCGTCGACGAGGATGTTGCGGTCGGCCAGGAACAGAATCTTGGGGCGGCGGCGCTCCCCGGCGCGGTTCCACCGGGACTGCCACAGTTTCCAACTGATCTGGAAAGCGACCGCCGTTTTGCCGGTCCCCGTCGCCATCGTCAGCAGCGCGCGGCGGCGCCCCTGGAGGATGGACTGGAGCGACCGGTTGATGGCGATGACCTGGTAGTAGCGCCGCCCCAGGCCGCTGAGCGTGTACGAGGGGGTGAGCAGCCGCCCGGCGGCCTCGTCCGACAGGGCCTGGTGTTCCCGCAGCCGCCGCCACAGCTGGTCCGGCGTCGGGAACGTCTCGACCTCCGTTTCCCTGCCGGAGAGCGCATCGGACTCGACGATCCCCGCGCCGTTGGTGCTGTAGGCGAAGGGCAGGCCCAGAATCTGGGCGTATTCTTTGGCCTGCTGCAAGCCGTCGCCGGGCCGCTTCGCCGACCTCTTCGCCTCGACGACCGCCAGCGGGAAATCCGGCGTGTAGAACAGAAGGTAATCGGCCCGCTTGCCGTGTCCCCGACGCGCCGCGTCCCCGATGACGGTGACGCGCCCATCCGTGAAACTGGTCTGCTCGGAGATGGAACGGGGGTCATGGTCCCAGCCGGCGGCCTGCAGCTTCGGGACGACAAACTTGCGGCAGGTGTCGGCCTCGGTGTCGGAGGTGAGATAGCGGTGGGCGGCAGGTTTCATGGTGCGTCCCGGTCCGTTCGCCGGGAGCGCCGCGTTTTCCTGCACGGCGGCGGCGCGTACCAGAGGCCCGGCCTGGGCTACCCCCGCGTGGGCGTCAGGAGGCCCACACCCGCCGGGGCGCTCTGGACGCCGCAGCGGTCCACGGCGGACACGGCGACTTCGTCGGGCGCGGGGCCGGACGCCGGGAGCGGGAGCATGGTCTGGGCGCTTGGGAGAATTTGAGTGGCCCAGGCCGTCCCGGTGCGGACCTGTACGGCCCACAGCCAGGGCGCGGCGGGGCCGGCGGCCTGCCAGGTCAGCGTCCACAGGCCGCCCCGCTCGTCCTGCAACGGCCCAT
>CAXUCQ010000248.1:0-4569 GCA_964249295.1 uncultured Armatimonadales bacterium
CTGCCCGATGACGCTGCCGACGACGGACTGGTTGGCGGCCAGCGACGCCGACGACACGGACACGTTGGACCGCGCGACCAGGTGGACCCGCGTCTCCAGGGCCGGCCCGTCGGCGTCCGAGGGATCGGACTGGGGGGCCGGGTAGCGCACGTCCACGGTGTTACCCGTCCCGTCCTCGGGCTTGATGATCGCCAGGCGCGTGCTCGGCGGCAGGAGGAACTGCCCTTTGGCGATGTTGACGTGCGCCCGCAGCGTGGGCGCGGACACCCGCCCGGACAGCTCCAGATCGCCGTCCGCCTCCGCCGACAGGAACGGGCCGCGGACGGAGACCGTCCGGCCCGCCGACCCCAGCCGCACGGCGACGTTGAAGCGCGGGTCGAACGCCGGCGCCGTCTTGGCCGTCGGGGCGGGCGTCGGCCCCGTCGAGAGCGTGCCGAGGGCGTTGGAGACGGTCAGCGGCACGCCCGCGGCCGTGGCGACCAGCGGCGACATCCACGGGCCGGAGATCACGACCGCGCCGTCCACCTGCCCGCGCGCGCCGGTGTTGTAGGTCTTGGCGAGGAAGTCGCCCCTGCCGGTCTCGTCCACGCGCAGGCCGCTCGCCGACAGCCGCAGGTCGGCCCGCCCGTCCGCGCCGGGCGCGGACAGCGTGCCGCCGCCGGACAGCGTCAGCGTGCCGCCCTTGGTCGAGCGGGCCGTGAACGACGCCACGGAAAGCCGGCCGTTCTGGACAAGGACGCGGCCGTTCACGGCGCTCAGCCCCGTGTCGAAGCCGATCACGCCCAGAGAGCCGTTCAGGACACTCACCCGTCCCAACAGCCGGGGCGCATCGGCGGTTCCCCCCGGCCCGCCGTAGTCGATGCCGGCGGAGAGCGTCCCGCCCGTCCGCTTCGGGTCGATGACGTCGGGGCTGAACAGGGCCAGCGCGCCCAGGTCGGCGACCTGCAGGTCCGCGTGCAGGGCCTGGTCGCTCGGGACGCCGGGGATCAATCCGGCGACGGTCGTCCGCGGCCCGCCCAGGGCGGCGGGCAGCGCGACGGGCAGCGTCCCGGACAGGGTCACGATGCGGCGCCCGCCTTTGAACGCGGACAGGTCATTGACGTCGAGGACGCGCCCGCCGCCCGCCTCGACGGGCGCGGCCAGCGTGATCCGGCTGCTGCGGACGCTGTCGATGGCGTACCGCGTCTCGACCGCGCCTCCGGCCCCGACGCCGGGGGTGGTGACGGTGACGGCGGGCTGGTCCAGATCGACCGACGCGGTCAGGGCCGGCGCCGCCGTCTTCCCGGAGGCGATCACGGTCAGGTCGCTGATCTGGCCGGACAGCCGCCTGCCGGGCGGCAGCAGCAGGTCGAACAGCGACAGGGGGACGTTGGAAGCGTCCAGTTCGGCGTCGGTCGTGCCGTCCAAGGCCGCGCGGCCCTGGCCGTGCAGAAAGGCCTCGGCGCTGCGGGCGTCTAGGTGATCCACGGTGATGACGCGGGCGGCGTAGGCGCCCTGCAGAGAGACGGACTGGAGCGGGACCCCTGCAGCCAGCAGACTGGTCGCCGAAACGTCGGCGGACGCCGAGGGGTTCGGGCCGCCCGTGTAGGCCAGGCGGGCGTCCAGCGCGCCGATGCGGTTGTCCGCCACGGCCAGGTCGCGGGCGCCGACCGTCGCCCGGACGGCGGGAGCGGCGAGCGTCCCGCGCACGGACAGCGACGGCACCCAGAGCGTCCCCTGAGGCGCCGCCGGCAGACTGTCGATCCGCGCCAGCAGGCTCTGCCCGGCTTTGGTCGCCCGGAAGCGGCTCGCGCGGAGGGCGTCGGTCAGGTGCTTCAGGTTCTCAGGACTGCTCTCGGGAATCTGAGCGTCCAGAGTGACGGTCCGGGGCGCGGCAGCGTGACCGGGAAGCGGCAGGGACAGGCGCAGGGCGTCCACGATGTAGCGGGCGCCCTGGGCGCCGGGCGTCAGCAGGGCGAACTCCGTCGGGCCGCCGGTCTTGGAGAGGACGCCGTCCGCGTAGCGCGCCGACAGCGAAAACGGGGCGAAGCTCTGCCCCTCCACGGTCAGGCCGGTCGCCGCCACGGTCGCGGCGGCGGCGGGCGACTTCAGGGTGCCGCCGACACGCCCGGCGATGTCCAAAACGCCGTCCGCGTCGGCATACGGCTGCAGCAGAAAGTCGTACTGGTCGAGATCGATGTGATCGGCGCGGAAGTCGGCGGCGATCCGGCCCGTCGCGGCCCGGTACTGCCCCTGCGCCGTCGCCGTCGCGCCGTCCTCCGTCCGCAAAGTGGCGTGGGCGACGCGCAGCGTCCCGTCGGCGTAGGCAACATCGGCGGCGGCGGCCTGCAGCCGGTAGCCGCCGACCAGCACGTTGGACACCGCCGCATGGGCGGCGACCTGGGGCGACCGGAGCCGGCCCGTCACGCGCGCGTCGGCGCTGACCAGCCCGCTCAGGTCGGGGGGCAGCCCGGCCAGACTCAGGGCCGCTTTCCGCCCCGCCGCGCCCGGCGGGGCCAGTTCTCGGGCGATGTCGGCCAAGTTCGACAGGTAGCCGCGCGACAGGGACGCGGACAGCGCGAGCCGGGGGTCCGTCGATCGGAGGCCGCTGACCGTCCCCGAAACGCGCACCAAGGTCGGATAGCGGCGGATTTCCACGTCCTGCAGGCGCACGGCGTCGGCGTCGCCGCTGACCGTGCCGGTGACAAGGTCGGCGGCGAGGCGCCCGTAGCGGGCGCCGTAGAGCTGGACCCGACCGGCGACCTGGGGCGCGGACAGCGGGCCGGAGACGCGCGCCTGCACGTAGGCCCCGCCGCCGACACCGGCCTTGACGTAGGGCGAAAGCAGGCGGGACAGGTCCGCGCCGGACGCGCTGACGGCGAGATTCAGCGGCGACGACGCCCGGAGCGGCACCGTGCCGCTGGCGGTCACGATGCCGCCGCCGTCCGCCCGGAGCACGGCGCGGCTCAGAGTCAGGCCCCGCGCCGGGGAGTACGCGACGCGGCCCTGCGCGGACCGCAGGACGGTGCGGGCGACACGCGGGCGGTCCACCGAAACGTTGGCGACGACGGACAGCGGCTTCCCACGGTCGTCGGCCAGGAACGCGACATCGGCCACGCCGCCCAGCGCGAGCGGCCTGCCCGCCGCCGTCGGCGGCAGGCGCAGCGCCGCCAGATTCAGCCCCGTCACGCGCCCGCCGATCCGCACGGTCGGCGTCTTGGGCGCGGAGTCGATCGTCACCCGGACCGCGCCCCGCCCGCCGCCGTTCACGCGGAACGTCGTGTCGGGGAACAGGAACACGTTGTCGGCGTACAGCACGCGCGTCCGCACGTCCGTGGCCGTGTTGCCCCGGTACGAGACGGCGGGCAGGGTCGTCTGGACCTCGACGACCGGGTTCAGCGACGACCCCGTGACCTGGGCTGTCACGGGCGCGGGGCTGATGCCGATGCCCGGCGGCAGATGGATCTGCGGGAAGAAGCGGGCCAGGCGGACGGCGTCCAGCCGGGGCGAGGAGCCGGCGAACGCGAGCTGCGGGTTGGTGAAGTCGAACACGGTGCCGTCGACGCGGACCGGCTGCCCCCCTCCCAGCAGCGTCCCGTCGATGGTGACGCCCGCCCCGGTGAACGTCGCCGTCCCGTTCACGTCCTGCACCGGCAGGAGCGCGAAGCGCGGGTCGTGCAGAGCGACCGTGGCGTGGCGGACGCCGACGCGCCCTTCCAAATCGACGGGCAGGCCGACCGGGACGCGGCCCAGGCGCGCGACCGTCAGGTCCAGGTCGGCGCGGCCCGCGACCACGGTGGCCTTCTTCAGCACGGGGGACGCCTGCGCGAAGTACGACGACCAGTAGGCGGCGTCGGCATCGGCGACGTGGACGAAGACGCGGAAGCGCCCGGCGGTCCGGCGCGAAGCGTCCCCGCTCAGCCCGACGTCCGTGACGCGCCCGTCCACGCCGCGCGCCGTGCCGGCGAAATAGACGTTGTTCGGCGAGTGGAAATCGACCGTGACGTTGACATCGGTGACGGTGTTGCTGGCGGGCCGCAGTCCCAGGTTGGCCGGGGCGACGAAGTCGCGGGCGCGCAGGGTGCCGTTGCGGACGATGATCCGCCCGGAGAACAGCTTGGCGTGGGGCTTGGAGGGCCGTTTGGTGAAGACGTCGATCACATCCGTGAAGTTGAACGTCTTCTGGCCGTAGCGCTCGGCCAGCGCGTTCGGGCTGTCCACGACGATGTCGCCGAAGGCGTGGGCGGCGCTGCCGCTGTCGAATAGGAGGTCGCGCAGATTGTAGTGGATGACGATGCGCGGGGCGGTCGCGCCGACGCCGCTGCCGGCGAACGTCCGGCGGTCGGACACGGCGACGTCGGTCAGGACGACGGTGCCGGCCCCCAAAGTGATGCCGCCCAGGCGCACCTCATGGCCGATCTGGCGACCCGTCTCGGCCGCCGCGATGGGGGCGAGGTCGGCGCGCAGCAGATGTCCGAGATGGAGAAAGTAGCAGACGGTGGCGGCGAGCAGCGCCAGCGGGGGCAGGCAGACGGCGAGCCGGACGGCCCAGCGCACGGGGCGCGGCAGCGCGGGGGCGCGGCAGTGTCG
>CAXUCQ010000248.1:4579-4969 GCA_964249295.1 uncultured Armatimonadales bacterium
GGTTGCGGTCGGTCGCGGAGTGTTGCTTCATGCGGTGCGCCGGGCGTCCGGCGTCGGCGCGTCGGGCCGCCCCTAACGCCGTGCCGCCGCCCCTTCCGTGAGTGCCAGGAACTTGTCGCTGAACTCCTTCGCGTTGTACGAGGAGCGGATGAACGGACCGCTCGCCACGAACAGGAAGCCCATCGCCTCGCCGATGCTCTTGTACTCGGCGAACCGATCCGGGTGGACGTACTCGACCACATCGAGGTAGTTCTTGCCCGGCTTCAAATATTGGCCGATGGTGACGGCATCGACCCCGTGCGCCTTCAGGTCTTCCAACAGCGCGACCACTTCCTCTTTGGTCTCGCCCAGGCCGACCATCAGGCCGGACTTGGTGAAGATGGCCGGGTC
>CAXUCQ010000249.1:0-4244 GCA_964249295.1 uncultured Armatimonadales bacterium
GTGGTCCGACAACTGCGGCATCTCCCACCTTTCCTGCCCCCCCGACCCGGCGAACTGCCCCACGAGTGTGTCGCGGACGCGGACGGCGCGGGCGTAGATGATCCGGTCATCTTCCGGCTCCTGCGGCCACCACGCAGGCCCGCAGGGGAAGGTGCGGCCCAGAACGGCGAACGGGAACTGCGCCGTGATCTCGTCCGGCGTCAGGCCCTGGAAGGTCCGGTACCCCGGCCACCGGGCCGAGAAGTATTCGCAGGCTTCGGCGGTGACCTCCGCGCGCAGGCCGGTCGCCGCGCACAGCGGCGCAATCGTCTGCAGCGTCCGTCGGAGCGGAGAAACATAGGCGCGGGTCAGTCCTTCGCCGCACAGCCGCTCGGCTGTCCGCGCGGCCTGTTCCCGGCCCAGTTCCGTCAGGTCGCTGTCAAGGTGATCGGTCAGGTCCGCGTTGGCCTCCGACTGGCCGTGGCGGACCAGAAAAATGTCCATACCGGCGCTAGTATACCCCATCGCGACGCGGACCGGGCTGCGGCGGTCTCACTTCCCGACGGCGTCGGTGCTGCGCCGCAGGATCGCTTCCAGGCTCGCGCGGTTGCGGACGATGATCTTGCGCCCGATGAACTCCAGAAAGCCCTGGCGCTTGAAGTCGTTGAGGATTAGAGTCGTGGTTTCGCGGGTGCTGCCGATCATGTTCGCCATCTCCTGGTGCGTGAATTTCGCCCTGGCGAGCAGTCCGCCCCGGCTGCCTCTGCCGCTGCCGGTCTCGTGCAGATGCAGCAGCAGTTTCGCCAGCCGCTTGGGGACCTCCAGGAACACGAGGTCCGCCACCTGCGCCTCGGCCTGAGCGCGCCGCAGGCTCATCAAGCGGAGCATCTCCAACGACGCCTGGGGGGAGGCTGCTAGGTCCGTCAGCAGGTCCGAGCGGCGGAACACGGCCACCAGCGAGTCTTCCAAGGTTTCGGCCATCAATTCGTAGGGCAGGTTGTCTTCGACAAGACCGGACTCGCCGAACAGTTCCGGGCCTTCGATCAGGTTCAGGGTCACCTCACGGCCCTGGTCGGAGACGCGCGCGATCTTGACCCGGCCGCTGCAGAGCAGGTAGACGAAGTCTCCGGGCTGGTCCGGGAAGTGGACGACCTGTCGGCGGCGGTACTGCCGCTGTTCGGCCTGGCGCTCCAGCCGTTTCTGCGTTTCTTCGGCCAGCGCGGCCAGGACAGGGACTTGCGAGAAGTAGGGCAGTAGCGGATTCAACGTGATACCTGTGTCTGCGGGAGACAGAAAACATCCCGTCACTTTCTCTTAGGGTGTTTGCTTACAGACGGAGTGTACCAGCACTGTTGATGCCAACCCGTGCGGCATTTGCCGGGTTTTGTCGGAGGAAACACAAAACCCGCAATACCGCGTGGCTTTTTCCTCTGAGCAGCAGGGAGTTCTATTGAGACTATGACGTGAGAAAGACGGCGTGGGTTCCCGCGGACGGCGAACTGTAACCTTGGTCACTCAAGCGGAGCGAGACCGCTTGGAAAGCGGCGGCCCGAGTACTTCCTGCAGGATGAGCGCGCGGACAAGATCGGGCGTGTCGCCGAACAACGGCTTGGGGGCTGTGGGCCTGGGCGGGGCGCCCTCCGACAAGGCCACCATCGGCTGCGGCTCGGCGGCGATCGGCCGTTTTTCCTGCTCACGGGATCCAACGGCGGTCGCCTCTCGAGGAGCAGCGACAGGCGGGAGCGGCATCGGGGAGGGCCTGCCCCTCTCAGGGGCCGGCGCGGGCGCGCGGGCGGGCATCGGCTGGGGCGACGCGCCGGTCCCGCCGGGCGAACTCAGTCCCCTCAGCGACCGGGCCACCCAGCGGAAGAAACGGTAAAGCCCGCGGACGATAGCGACGATCACGACGATGGCGAAAAAGGCGGCTTCCACGGCTACACCGTCGCCCCCGGCAGACTGCCCATGCCGCCCGAGTCGTCCGTGCCGCCGCCGGTCGCGCGTCCGATGCCGGAGCGCATCGCCGTGTCGGCCTGCAGGTTCCGCAGGTTGTAGTAATCCATCACGCCCAGGTTGCCGGTCTTCAGCGACTCGGCCAGCGCCTGCGGCACCTGCGCCTGCGACTCGACGACCTTGGCCTGCATCTCCTGGGTGTAGGCCTTCATCTCCTGCTCGCGGGCCACGGCCATGACGCGCCGCTCTTCCGCTTTGGCCTGCGCGATGCGCTTGTCGGCCTCGGCCTGGTCGGTCTGCAATCGCGCCCCGATGTTCTGGCCGACCACGACGTCCGCGATGTCGATGCTCAGAATCTCGAACGCCGTGCCGGCGTCCAGGCCTTTGGCCAGGACGGTCTTGGAGATCGCGTCCGGCTTCTCCATCACCTCCAGATGCGTCGCCGCCGAGCCGATCGTCGTGACGATGCCCTCGCCGACGCGCGCCAGCACGGTCTGCTCGCCCGCGCCGCCGACGAACTGGTCGATGTTGGCCCGGACCGTGACGCGCGCGAACGCCTTCATCTCGACGCCGTTTTTGGCGACTCCGGCGACGTTGGGCGTCTCGATCACCTTCGGGTTGACCGACATCTGCACGGCTTCCAGCACGTTGCGCCCGGCCAGATCGATGGCGGCGGCCTTCTCAAACGTGAGGGGAATTTGGGCGCGGTGCGCGCTGATCAGCGCCTGCACGACCCGGTCCACGTTGCCGCCCGCCAGGAAGTGCGTCTCCAACTGGTTCAGGTTGACGTTGATGCCGGCCTTGCTGGCCGCGATCAGCGGCAGGATGACCCGATCCTGCGGGACGCGCCGCAGGCGCATCCCGACCAGGCTGCCGGGGCCGACGCCGCCGACCCCGGCGGAGACCGCCGTGATCCACAAGCCGATGGGGACGAACTGGAAAAACAGGGAGACCGCGATCAGGACGACGACGATGACGACGACGGTGCCGACGATACCAGGCATGGCAACAACCCTTCACCGAGACAGGCAAAACACAAATGTTCTCCCCTTGATTATAGCACAACTCACGGGCTATTCAGAAGGAAGCGACCAGGCGCGGCGCGAAGCGCAGGCGATCGGCGGCGACGCACCGCGCGCGCATCGCCTGCCATTCTTCCGGCAGCGGGTGTTCCTGGCCGTTTAGGTGCAGGTGGCCGTAGAGGACCGTTCGGACACGGAAGCGTTTCAAGACCGGGGCGAACTCAACGAGCGGGGGGTAGTGGATCATCGCGATCTTGTCGGGACACGCCTGGACCGCTTCCAACCGTCTCGCCAGCCGCATCGCCTCGCGCGCGATGATTTTCTGGCACTGTCCACGCTCTTCCGGCGTCATCTGTGTGGTGGGGGGGTACCAACCGCGCGTGCCAACAACGCCGATCCGGCCGTCGGCGGAAACGAACGGCGTGTCGTGCAGGCCGGGCGCGTTCAGGGGCTTGTCCGAGTCCCACCAGTAGTCGTGGTTGCCTTTGCACAGGACTTTGACGCCGGGCAGGGCGGCGAGCCACGCCAGGTCCGGCTCGGCGTCGGGGCGCTTGAGCGCCCACGACAGGTCCCCCGGCAGGAGCAGCAGGTCATCGTCCGCGACGACGGCCCGGCAGTTCTTCGCGATACGCGCCGGGTGGTCGCGCCAGTGCTCGCCGAAGATGTCCATCGGCTTGGGCTGGGCGAAGGAGAGATGAGGGTCGGCGATGGCCCAGATGCGCGGCATAGGGCGATTATACCCCGTCCGGCGCAGCCGCTTCGCGCTGAGGAGTCAGGCCGCCCGGCGCAAAGGCCGCCCGGCGCGGGTAGAATGACTCCGCGACAACCGATGCAGAAACCACCGGACCATCAACACGACTATGACAGAAACTATCGACACTTCCTATTTCGCGCCGCTCCGGCGCGTGACCGACTGCGCCCGGATCGCCCGCGGCATCGAGCTGACCGTGGACGACGCCGTGTTCCAGGCCGAGGCCCTGGGTGACGGCCTGCTCCGACTGCGCCTGCGGCGTCGCGACGGGGCTTTCGACGAACGGCCCACCCACGCCGTTTCCGCAGACCTGTCCGCCCTGTCGGCGCCCTTCGAGGTCTCCGAAGACGAGGATGCCGTCCGGCTGGAGACGGGCCGCATGAGCCTTGTCGTGGGCCGCGCGCCGTTCCGGCTGGACGCCTTCCGCGCTGACGGGAGCGCGATCTTCGAAACGGCAGCGGTCGACGACAGCCCCTGGGCGTATGCCGCGCTGAACGACGAGTTCCTCCTCGCCCGCCGGTCCGCGCCCGATGACGAGATCC
>CAXUCQ010000249.1:4254-4683 GCA_964249295.1 uncultured Armatimonadales bacterium
TCGGCGCGCGGGTCCGATTTGTCCAGATGCTTCGTGAACTGCCCGCCCGCGCCGACCCCACCAGTACCGAATTCGACCCCTATTACGTCTCCATTCCGTTCTTCCAGCGCGTGGACGCCCTCACGGGCGCCGCCTCCGGCTCCTTCGTGGACAACGGCCGCCGGGGCCGCTACGAGTTCGGACACGGGGGACAGTACCGTATCCACTTCGCGGGGGGGCAGTACACGGAATACGTCTTCGCCGGGCCGTCGCTCAAAGACATCCTCGCCGACTACACTATGTTGACGGGCCGGACCCCCGCGCCGCCGCTGTGGGCGCTGGGCTACCAGCACTGCCGCTGGCATCCCTACGCCCAGGGCGACGTCGAGGCGATCGCCGCGCGGTACCGGGACAGAGACATCCCCTGCGACGCGATCTGGCTGGACATCG
>CAXUCQ010000249.1:4693-4967 GCA_964249295.1 uncultured Armatimonadales bacterium
GGACATCGACTACATGGGGGGCTACCGCGGCTTCAGCTGGAACCGGGCCGCCTTCCCGGACGTGCCGGGGATGCTGGGGCGGCTGGCCGGGCGGGGCTTCCGGGCCGTGACCATCATCGACCCCGGCGTCAAGGCCGAGCCGGGCTACGAGGTCTACGACGACGGGCTGGCCCAGGGCGTGTTCTGCCGGACGGCGGGGGGGGCCGTCTACACCGGCCAGGTCTGGCCCGGCAAGACGGCCTTCCCGGACTTCACGACCGAACAGGGCCGCCGC
>CAXUCQ010000250.1:0-1000 GCA_964249295.1 uncultured Armatimonadales bacterium
ACGACGAGCAGCACCATGACGATCGTACCCCAGTTGGCATTTTTGGTGCTGCTGTCGCCGCCGGGATTGGTATTGACGCTCACGAGGATGGGCCCCCCTTGGACGAATCCGCTTCTTTGGAAATGGCGACTGAACTAGCGCCGTTGTACCCGACGCCCCCCTTGCGCCAAACCTGCGGCGAGGGGTGGCCGAGGGCCAATCCGCGCGAGGATTCCGGGTAAACTGGGCAGGGAGACGCACAATGTTCTGGGGTCTGATTCTTCTGGCCGCCGTTCCCCTGGGTGGAGGCGACGCCAACGCGCACGGCGACAAGACCAGCGACGCGGCTCTGGTCCTCGCCGCCCAGCAGGGCGACGGCGAGGCGTTCGCCAAGCTGCACACGCGCTACTACCGGCGCATCTACCACCTGGCCTATTTGAAGACCAACAACGCCAGTGACGCCGAAGACGTGGCCTCGGAGACGTTCATCCGCGCCCTCGCCGGCCTGCGCCGATACCGGTTCGGGTCGGGCGGCGGCACGCCCTCGCTCTACCCCTGGCTGCACCGCATCGCCGTCAACCTCGTGATCGACTCGGCCCGGCAGCGCCCGCCGTCGGGCATCGTCTCGCTGGACGCGCCGGTCGTCCGGGGGATGCGCGCGCTGCTGGCGGACCAGTCCGCCGGGGACAGCGCGCCGCCCTCCCCGCAGGAGATCGTGGAGCGGCACGAAGTCCAGCAGCTCGTCCGCAGCGCCATCGCGGCCCTGCCGCCGGACCAGGGTGACGCGCTGATCTTCCGTTTCCTCGGCGAGCTGTCCGCCCAGGAAATGGCGCCTCTGCTCGGGCGCTCCGAGGCCGCGGTCAAGAGCCTGCTGCACCGCGCGACCGTCGCCCTGCGCGCCGAGATCGGGCGGCGTTTGGAGGCCGTCGAGCGCCTGGAAGAGGGCCGCGAGCGGGCCGCACATCCCCCACAGGAGGCCATGCAAAGTGTCGGAACCAAGCGCTGAGACCCAGGCGGCGGA
>CAXUCQ010000250.1:1010-4965 GCA_964249295.1 uncultured Armatimonadales bacterium
CGGAAGCCGAGGCCGCCGCCCAGGAGCGGGCGCGGACGGCCTACCAGGAGTCCGTGTTCGCGCCGCGACCGCTGCACCCCGACTCGTGGCAGCCCGGCCCCGTCGCGCTCACGGCCCGCCTCGCCCGTCTCTGGCGACGTCTGCGCGGAAGATGAAAGGCGCTGCTGTCAGGGTCCGCGCCGCATGTCGAAGACGCCGATCCTGCGGAGCGCGTCGCCTTCGCCGATCTCCACGAAATCCACGGTGATGTCCCAGCCCTGTCCCGCGAGCCGGTCGAACATGCGCTTGCTCGGCTCGCGGATCGGGTCTGACAGCAGGATGTGGCCGCCGGGCGCCAGGTTGGTCTCGAAGATGTCCGCGAGGTGGGGATGCAGCGGGTCGCCGTAGACGATGTCGGAGCCGATGATCCAGTCGTACTGCGCGGCGTCGTGCCAGTCGGTCCAATCGACCAGGCGGTGGTCGATCCCGTCGATGCCGTTGCGCGCGGCGTTGAGCCGGCAGACCGACAGCGCGACGTCCTGGTTGTCGGTCTGGGCCACATGGGCACCCAAGGAGGCGGCGACCAGGCCCGGCAGGCCCACGCCCGCCCCCAGCTCCAGCACGGTCGTACCCGTGAACTGCTCGGCGCGCGCCCCAATCTCATGGGCCAGCGCCACGGCGGACGGCCACAGGGCGACCCCGTAAGGCAGCAGGCCCAGGAAGTTGTCGAGGAAGTGCATCTCGTCGCCCGGCGTCAAGATCAGGCCGGTGTGCAGGAGGGTCCAATCCCGTCCGGCCAGCGGCAGACGGGTTTCTTCCAGTTCCTGACGGACTTGGGGCGCATCGGAGTTACGCGGCTCGTCCGGCTCGCTCATGCCCCCTCCCGCAGCGCCCGCGCGGCGTCGAAGACGCCGATGGTGCGCTTGTCCTCGCCGTCGCCGATCTCCAACAACTCAACATCCACGTCCCAGCCCCGCTGTTCCAGCGCGTCAAACATCAGCCGACTCGGGCCGCGCAGCGGGTCGGTCAGCAGGACGTGGCCGCCGGGGGCGAGGTTGGTGTCGAAGATGTGGCACAGGGCCGGGTGCAGGGCGTTGCCGTAGAGGATGTCCGCGCCGATGATGTAGTCGTACACGGCCTCGTCGTGCCAGGCCACCCAATCCACCAGGCGGAAATCAATGCCCTCGATGCCGTTGCGGCGGGCGTTGAGCTGGCAGACGGACATGGCGAGTTCCTGGTTGTCGGTCTGCGTCACGCGCGCCCCCAAGGAGGCCGCGACCAGGCCCGGCAGGCCCACGCCCGCCCCCAGTTCCAGGACCGTCCTGCCGGCCAGCGCCACGCCGCGCGCGGCCAGATCGTAGGCCAGCGCCACGCCGGACGGCCACAAGGCGACCCCGTAGGGCAGCGCCTTCATCAGATGCTGGAAGAAGCGGTCCTCGTCGGCGGGCGTCAGGTGCAGCCCTGTGTGCAGCACGGCCCATTCGCGCCCGCCCAGCGTCAGGCGCTCCTCCTCAAGCGGGAACCGCATCTTGGATGTTGCCGTCATCAAGGGACCTTTCTTCCCTGCCGCGCGGGGTCTTCCCTACCGGGCCAGTTTCGCCATCTCGAAAAGGCCGATGGTGCGCCCGTCTCCCCCCTCGCCGAGTTCCCATTGGGTGACGTCGATGTCCCACCCCTGCGCTTCCAGCGCGTCGAACATCTGCAGACTCGGGCGGCGCAGCGGGTCGGCGAGCAGCAGCCGGCCTTCCGGCTTCAGGTTCATGTCGAAAATGTGCCGCAGGTGCGGGTGCATCGCCTCGCCGTATAAGATATCGGAGCCGATGATGAGATCATACCGCTCGGTCTCGCGCCAGTCGGTCCAATCCACCTGCCGGTAGTCGATCCCGTCGATGCCGTTCTCACGCCCGTTCAGCCGGCACACGGTCAGCGCCAGGTCCTGCTGATCGGTCTGGGTGACGTGGGCGCCGAAAGAGGCGGCGACGATGCCCGGCAGCCCCGTCCCCGCGCCGAGTTCGAGGACCGTCCTGCCCGCCAGCGCCTCGCCGCGACCGGCGATCTCGAACGCGAGTGCGATGGAGGACGGCCAGAGCGCGACCCCGTAGGGCAGCAGCTTCAGCATCGTGTCGAAGAACCGCGACTCGTCCGCCGCCGTCAGCAGCAGGCCCGTGTGCAGGACCCGCCAGTCCCGGTCGGCGAGCGACAGGTGGTACTCCTCCAGCGGGTACCGGGCCGTGGACGTTTGCAGCATCTGTGGTTGTGCGGCGGTGTCGGTCATGTGCTCTCACCTGCGTTCGACGTGCGGATCGGGTTGCGGACCGTGCGGGCCGTTGGCTCCTCGTTCTCCATGCCTCGTGGGATTTCCTGCCGCGCCGTGTCACCCGCCCGCCGGGCGAGACGGATGAACTCTTCCGTCACCGCGGGTTCTCCATGACCGTTGATGGTTCCAGTTCCGGGGGCCATTCTTCCCCAGGGAAGTGGTAGTCACAGTAAGCGTCTATCGGGCAGACAGCGCCGCTGCCCAACAGGCGCCAACGGCCCGCCTGATACGCCCAGCCTTCCACCCGGCTCGCCTGGATGCGGCTTGTGCTGCCGTCTTCCCGCACGACGATCAGTGGGCCGATCTCATGGCCGCTTGCATCGATCACCCAGCCATCATCCCCGCTGCGCTCCGTGTGTTGGGAACAAACAGCGACCACAGTCCCCGAACCCGGCTGTGGAGGCTTGGTGTAAGGGTCAGTCGGCTCGCCCCGCAAGCCGACGCGGTACTCATAGCCAAGGATTTTGTCGAACCTGCCTCGCTCGTCCGGGCAGTGAAACACCTGCGTGTTGTGCGTGTAGGGCGTCAGCAAGCCCCAGACGAGTTGCCCGTGATCACCGACGGCGTCTCTGATGTAGACGTTGTTAGGCGGGTAGTCACCGTTGTTGTCGTTCGCGTACATCCGTAAAGACAATCCGACTTGATGCAGATTGGAGGCACAGGCCGTCATCCGCGCATCGCGGCGCGCTGTGACAAAAACGGGAAAAAGAACGGCGCTGATGATTGCGATCACGCCGAGGGCGACGAGCAACTCAACGACAGAAAAACCGGCATTAGCCGGACGTCTGATGCGCATTGTTTACCCCTCTCGACACTCCGCCGCGACCTCTCGGTCGAACCGCTCATAATCCCCGTAGCGGAGCAGTTCGTACAACTCGGCGCGCGTCTGCATCTTCTCCAGGAAAGCGGCCTGGGTGCCGGCGTCCTTCAGCCCGGCGTATAACTCACGCGCCGCGCCCATCATCACGCGGAAGGCGGTCATGGGGAAGATGACCATCGCATACCCCATCGCGCGGAACTCGTCCACGCCGATCAAGGGCGTTTTGCCGAACTCGGTCATGTTGGCGAGCAGGGGTGCGCGCACCTGGGCCGCGAACCGGGCGAACTCGTCCGCGCCCTGTAGCGCCTCGGGGAAGACGGCGTCCGCCCCGGCATCGAGGTAGCGCTTGGCGCGGTCGATGGCGTCGTCCAGGCCGTGGACGCTGCGGGCGTCGGTGCGGGCGATCAGGAAAAAGTCTTTGTCCGTGCGGGCGCGGGCGGCGGCGCGGATTTTGGCGGCCATGTCGCCGGGCGCGATGACCTGCTTGCCGTCCAGATGCCCGCAGCGCTTGGGCGCGACCTGGTCTTCCAGGTGGACGCCGGCCAGCCCCGCGTGCTCGAACTCCTCGACGGCGCGCGCGACGTTCAGGAGCTCGCCGTAGCCGGTGTCGGCGTCGCCGATGACGGGCAGCGGGGTGGCGCGGGCGACGTAGCGGGCCTGCTGCGCCATCTCGGTCAGCGTCAGCAGCGCGACGTCCGGGCAGCCCGTGAGGCTGTTGGCGACGCCCGCCCCGCTCAGGTACAGCGCGTCAAACCCGGCCTGCTGCGCCAGCAGCGCCGTCACGGCGCTGAAGACGCCCGGCAGCACGACGGCGCCTTGTGACAGCAGATGCCGGAACG
>CAXUCQ010000251.1:0-4943 GCA_964249295.1 uncultured Armatimonadales bacterium
GGCGGGGGCCGTCTGCCTCGTTGGTGGTCGCCACGGCGCCGTCTTCATCCGAGCGGGCCAGGCCGCTCTCCATGTCGTCGTTTGCCATCGTCGTTCGCATTTTCCTCTGATTTTCGGATGATACTGTTGATTGTCGGGTGATACTGTCGGTCGGACGATGCCGTGTGGGAGTCGGGTGCGGTCTCGTTTTAATCCTCACCGGCCCTGCGGCGCCGTTGCCGCTTGCGAGGGGATTCCGTTGCCGGGACGGGAGTCGGATAGTGAGAGTTATAAAGATTAGGCCGGACACGCCGGTCGAAAGTTCCAGAGCGGGGATGATATCGAGAAGAGGGACGGACCGCCAAGAGTCTCAGAAAAAGGCGGCATCACCGTCGCGGATGGGCGAACAGTGAAATCCTTCGTGGGGATTATACCACAAACCCGCCCCCGACACACACTTTTTTCCGGGCGAATTTTTGCCCGCGCGTCCCCTACCCGCCGCCGTAAATCTCGGGCTTGAGCAGGCCGATGTAGGGCAGGTTCCGGTACCGCCCTTGATAGTCCATGCCGTAGCCGACGACGAACTGGTCTTGGACCTCGAAGCCTCGGTAGTCCACCGGCACGTCCACCCGGCGCCGCGAAGGCTTGTCCAGCAGCGTGCAGACCTTGACCGACGCCGCCCGGCGGGAGCGCAGGTTCTCGAGCAGGTACGACAGGCGCAGAGTCAGGCCGGTGTCCACGATGTCCTCAATCACCAGGACGTGTCTGCTTTCAACGCTTTCGTCCAGGTCTTTGAGGATGCGCACGACGCCGGACGACTTGGTGTCGGCGCCGTAGGAGGACACGGCGACGAAGTCGTAGGACACGGGCAGCGAGATCTGGCGCACCAGGTCGGCCAGGAACAGGTTCGCACCCTTGAGGATGCAGACCAGCATCAGCTCCTTGCCGGCGTAGTCGCGCGAGATCTGCGCGCCCATGTCTGCGACTCGCGCCTGAAGCTGCTCCTGCGTGATGAGCACTTTCTCGATGTCGTCTTCGATTTCCATTTTGACGGATGCCATGCGTGGTGTCCTTATGCCATTCGGTGATGCGGCCACATGAGGCCCAGGACTGAAGTCCTGGGCTGCAAGGTGCAGACTGCCCGCGTGCGCGGGCGCCGGGATTCCCACAAGCGGGATTATCTCTAACGGCACTGCTCAACTGCGCCCGCACCTGCCTGGTGACTGGGAGGCCGCGAAGCCGGCCCGAAATTTATCTACGTGGCGCCGGCTGCAGCGGGATGTGAGACCGCTGATTGAGTGCCACAAGATACCCGTGGTGATGGTTTGCTACACCAGGGTCCATGTTTAAGGCGAGATTTATCTCGCGCTGAGCCGTCAGACGGTCGCCTTTCTTGAAATAACAGCGAGACAGGAAGGCGTGTGTCTCGGCCATGTGCGGGTCAATCGTCAGCATCTCACGAGCTACCGAGATCGCCTGGTCGTACTCGCCTTTTTCGTAAAGGCTGCTGGAGATACCAACGTCGCCGTTCCAGCGCATCTGGCAGTAAATGTTCCGCCCAAAGAACAGAGCGACAACGGCCAGCAGAGCGATGAGAGACCTCTTGAAGACGATAGACTTTTTGAAGACGAGCGGCAAAGTCTGTATCCCTTCCTGGCGCTGGGGCAGGGGCGGCCTGACTCTGAATCATCCACGGCGGGCGAGGCGCAGACGGACGAGAAAATCGCTGAGCGCGGCGCGGTTCGGCACGTCTTCGGGCAGAAGTGACGAGGCGCGGGCCTCTTCCAAGCGCTCGAACAGGCGGCCGATCTGCTCCGTGTACGGGCGCGCGTCGCCGTCGAACTCGGCCTGCTCGCGGGTCTTGCGCGCGATCAGCGGCTCCAGGTCGAAACCGAAACGCCCGTTGAGGCGGCGCAGGTCGGCCTCGACCACGCCTTCGGTCAGCAGCACGACGCCGGTCATCAGGACGCGGTGCAGGTAGAGCAGCCGCTTGACGGTCTTGCCGACGCCCGGCTTCTGGAAGTCGCGCCACTCGCCCGCCGCGAAGCCCGCGTAATGGTGATAGAGCTTGCGACTCAGGCCCGCCAGCGCCAGCGCCCGCAACTCTTCGTGCGCGGGCGAGGTCAGGACGATGAGCGGCGAACAGATCTGCTCCAGCACGTAGCCGTTGGGCTTGACCAGCAGGCGCAGGTACTTCTCGATCTCATGCCCGACCAGCTCGACCTCGATGCCGCCGACGTACCCCTTCGGCTCCAGCGTTTCCTTCGGCTTGTCCAGCGACAGGACCTGCGCCACGGGCGCGGCGAACGTGCCGCGCAGGTCCACATCGCTGTCCGGCGAAGGGAAGCCGTAGAGGTGCGCCCCGCTGACGGTGACAAAGACCAGTCCGGGGATGTTCGCCTCCGCGTAGTGTCGCAGCGCGTCAGAGTCCAGCGTGGGTTCGTTCATGAGTTCGTTTTCGCAAAAAACGTGTCACGGCACGGCGGGCGGTTGGACCGCTGGTGTGCTCGGCCCGCCCTCGAAGTAGGCCCTGTACCGGGCGTCGCCGAACGTCGGCGGGCTGTTCCGGTAGAGCGCGGCCAGTTCCTGCTGCGGGCTGACGGCTTTCTGCAGACGGACCTGCCGGGCGACCTCGTCTTTGATCTGCGACAGGAGCGGGGTGCGGGTCGGCTGGGCGCTGCGGACCTTGAACGTCAGGAAGTATTTGTCCTGGACGGGGATCGTCTTGATCTGCTCGGGCTTCATGGCGAGCACGGCTTGGCCGATCTTCTGCCGGACATCGGGCGGCAGGGACGCCATGTTGACGCTGAAGCCGCCCACGCCCGCCACGCGCAGGCCGGGCGTGCGCGCGATGGCCTCGGGCGAGACGCCGTCGCCGAGCAGGAGTTCGGCCCGCTGCGAGTCGGCCAGAGCCTGGGACACGACCATGGTGGTCTGGACCTGACTCGGGACCGTGAAGGCGGCTTTGTGGTCGGCATAGAACGCGGCGATCTCGGCGTCGGAGGCCGTGACGCCCTGGAGGCGCAGGTTTTCCAGCGCCATGTCGGTGATCAGGTCGTCCCTGCCCGCGGGGGTCGAGACCAACTGCGCCTGCGGCGGGTTGGCGCGCTGCAGGGCGGCGATGCGCGCGTCCACGTCTTTGTCGGCGGGCATGACGCCGGCCTTGGCGGCGGCCTGGCGGACCAGGGCGGTCAGGACGAGTTGGGTCAGCACGGCCTTGCCGGCGGTGGCTTCCAGTTTCGCCTCATACTCCCCCTGGGTGATGGTCTGACCGCCGACGGTGACGAGGGGTTGGGCATCACGGGCAGGCGAAGCCGCCGGCGCCTGTGCGGACGCGCAAGGACAGAGCATGACCGCAGCGGACAGCGCAGCGCTGTAATAAAGGATGTCCCGATGGAGGCGGCTTTTCATGGAGCCTGCTTTACTCCCACTCGATGGTTGCCGGGGGCTTGCTGGTGATGTCGAGGACGACGCGGTTGATGCCGGGGACCTCGTTGACGATGCGGTTCGAGATGCGGTCCAGAACGTCGTAGGTCAATCGGGCGTGTCTTAGTGGCCGCTCCAATCCTCTATCTTAAGGCCAAAGACTTTGCTAAAATCGGTAGTATTGCGCGTGATCAAGGTCGCGTCGTTGGCAAGGGCGGTTGCCGCGATCTTCAAATCCATCGTGCCGACCCGGAGCCGCCGCAGCCACAAAGCCTGGAACTGAGACAACGCCTTCTCGTCGAAGGGCAGAACGGGCGTATCGCAGTAGTAATTCCGCATCCTGTCCAGACGCAAGTAGGCGGCCAGTTGGCGGTCAGTGCTTGGCATCCGGGCGATTTCGGACATCCAGCCGCGCATCTGCTCCTCGTAACTGATCAGCGCTACGGCCACGCTGTCCGGCGGAAGCGCGGCGACACGCGCGAGGATTCGCGCCCCCTCCGTTCCGGCTCGGTCAATCAGGGAGACGTGGTCACTGTCCATCAGGTAAGGGTACAAAAACGCCTGCCTTTTCCAGCGCCTCAATCTCTTCCGCCGCCGTCGGCTGGGAGCGACGGTACTCCGCACCAAGCCGCATCGCTTCATCATACATCTCATCGTCCTGGAACGCGCCGTAACGCCGCTGCCACCAGGGTTCGGCGTTTGCCGTCTGTTTCTCTGCCAGCAGGTGTGCTACCTGCGCCTCCAAAGCGCTGACGCGCTCTTCCAGCGTTGTGTCGGTCATTGCCCCATCCTCATGCGAAAAGCATTAATCTGTGACACGACATCCTCAACGGACGCACCAATTCTAGCTTGTGGGATGAAGATCTGCCGATGGTCAGCAGTCGGAGGGTAATCGCTCAACCGAGAGTCGGTTAATGCCAGCCTCTGACGGAGCAACGACTTTCTGCCTTTCACGACAAACACAACGCCTGGGAAGTCGCGGTTTAGCCTGTTCGAACGACGGCTCACCGCGAGTATGGCTTCTATTTGGCTCCACGGGATAAAACCAAAGACGGAGTTCGATGAGTAATCCTGTATGCCGTCCCGATTGACAATCAGGGCAGGCAATCTCTCCCTCAACGTCTTCGTCAGAAGACTGGCAGTTTGCAGCGCGGGCAATGTCGCCGCGCTGACGATGAGCAGTAACACCAAAGAAAGGACCATCCCAGCAATGGCAAGAGTGGCGTTTCGTTCTGCGGGATCAGTGATCCATATGTAGAGCAAGAGGACCGGGAAGCCGCAAAAACCAAGTGCCATCGTCACTCCCATAATCGCCACGATTGATACCTTGTTGCAGTCCTGTCGGAAGCCATTCTGGTTCAGAGGCACTCTGATTTCACCGTTAGCTGCGGCTAATCCGGAACGTGACCCGCCGGCTTCGTGCCTACTCATTCGTTTCACTCCCACTCGATGGTGGCGGGGGGCTTGCTGGTGATGTCGAGGACGACGCGGTTGATGCCGGGGACCTCGTTGACGATGCGGTTCGAGATGCGGTCCAG
>CAXUCQ010000252.1:0-4937 GCA_964249295.1 uncultured Armatimonadales bacterium
CGGTGTTCTCGTCGGTCTTCTGCTGGGCCTTGAGGGCGTTGACGTCGTTCTGCTCCTGGCTCTGGACGCTCTTGATGTCGCTCTTCTCCGTGCTCTCGTCGGTCTTCTGCTGGCTCTGCAGGCTGCTGACCTGAGAGGTCAGGGTGTTGATCTGGGCGACGAGCGAGGCGAGGGTGACGCCGGGACTCTGGGCGAGCGCGGCGGGGCGGCTGTTGAGCAGGCCGGTAAGGGCCAGAGCGCACAGGGCGCAGGCCCACGACAGGCGGGCGCGGCGCTCGGCCCGGTCGAGGCGGGCGGTGAGTTGCTCAAGTTCGGTGGGCATGGGTGTCTCCTTGTCACTTGCTGGTGTCAGTGAAGGTGGGTCAGCGGACGGCGCGGCGTTTGGCTCTGAACGTCAGGCCTCCCAGGCCGAGCGCGCCGAGCGCCAGGCCTGCGATGGCCGACGGCTCGGGGGCGGCGACGGCGCTGAACAGGAAGTTGGGGCCGAAGTAGCCGTTGCCCGCGAAGCCGCCCGGCATGTTGTCTGTGGTGCCGGTCGGGTCTTGCAGCGTCGTCGCGTCGCCGTCTACGTAGCGGTCCTGGCCGTAGGTGACGGGGCCGCCGGTGCCGAACGTGCCGCCGGCGAAGGCGGAGCCGGGCAGTTCGTCATACTCGTCGTCGCCGGTCACGGCGGCGATAGTGTAGGTGGCGCCGGGCGTCAGCACGAACGCGGGCAGGGGGACGAGGCCCGTCGCGCCGCCTGTGAGGGCGCTGTCGTAGCGGAACAACTGCACGCCGGTGCCGTCCGTGGCGGATTGTGCGGCGGTGGCGGCTTGTCCGCTGAAGGCGGCGTAGGGCGTGTCGGTGGGGCTGACGGTCGCCTGCACCAGCAGCGCGCCGGTGGAGTCGCTGAAGATGCCGACGCTGTGGCTGGCGCTCATGGCCGTCCCCGGCGTGGGGTTGCCGTTGAAGTCCAGGGCCGTGTTGTTGTCGTCGTAGAAGCCGAGGGCGGTGACGGCGATGGGGGCGGACACGGTGAACGTGTAACCCAGCACGTAGGACGTGTCGCCGTTGTCGGAGGCGCGCTCGACGATGCCGCCGGAGAGCGTGACGGCCGAAGTCTGCTGGGCGTGGGCGGTCAGGGGCGTGAGCAGGGACAATCCGGCGCTGAAAACCGAGAGTGTTGCGAGACGTGTCTTGGGCATGGTGGGGTCTTTCTGTCCGGCTTGCAGCCGGACGGTCTCGATTGCGGTCTTTCGATGCGATAGCGAGGCGAGTGACGCTCGCGGCGGCCCGTGACGATGGACTGGATGATCTCCGCGACAGAGAATACCGGCCAATCCTAAATGAATCCTAAATGCTGCCGCCCGATGGGAATATATTTTATCGCTCTGTCGCGGCGGCGCGAGGAAGCCTCCTAGCAGACAAACGCTGCATGAAGTGTGCCAAGTAAAGATACGAGGGAGAGATTTTGTTGGCGTGGACGACAAGAAGAGGCGCGGGTGTGGATACCCGCGCCTCTTCTTCAAGCAGGAGGACCGCGTCACGGAGGCGGCGACGAGCGGAGACTCTCGCCTCCGCCAGTCACTGAGGGGATGAAGAGGCTTTGGACGGGACAGCGCCGGGGGCCGGGGCGGCGCCGAACGTCAGGGTGAACATGGCGGCGATGATGTAGTGGGGCATCATCCGCCCAGGGATGTGCGGGGGCCGTCGCTGCGGCGTCATCAGGAGCTGCGCGGTCCCGTGTCCGTGGTCGCCCCTGTACACGCCCGCGCCGCCTGTGACGGAGTACGTCAGGGACGCCGGCGCGGGCAGGGGCGCCGTGTCTGCCGCGATGGAAGGGGCCGGGCCGGACAGGGATAGGGTGAGTGATCCGTTGGGGGTCGTCAGGGTGAATGTCCCCGCCGTCCGCCCTTTGGCGTCCGGGCCGGGCGCGCGGAGACTGCCCGCCGCCTGTGCCATGCCCAGCGGGCCGACTTGGCCGTTGCCGGACAGGTCATACTCGCCATCCCTGTCCGCGCTTGGCCCCCGCCGCCACGTCCCGCGCACCGCGCCGGTCAGCGTGACCGTCTTCGCCCGCGCCATCGCCGTTCCTTTGTGCGGGGGCCGTGCGTCCGCCCCGCCTGCCGCGAGCAGAACGGCGGCCACGCCCAGGGCGGCCCTGACGCTGCTTCGTAGTTGTTTGCGCATCACCCGTCCCCTCCGTTGATGGACTGTTTGTCGGACAGACGCTTCGCGGTCATTTGTTCCCACAGGGTTTCAATGCGTCGGCTTGGTGGATCTTGCTGCGGCGCGTTTGAGGGGCTTGACGGGCCGCCGGGGCAATTTCTGCTGCAGCTCGGCGGCGGTCCGGCGGGCGGCGATGAGCGGGGCGGCGTCCACGTACCAGCGGCCTTTCACGCGGTGGACCAGGAGCGGCAGGGGGTTGGAAGACATCTGGAGCAGGACGGTGTCGCGCCCGACGTCGGCTTTGCCGATGGTCAGCGTCCGCCCGCCCGGCAGCGTGACGGTGTCGCCCGCTTTCAGGGAGCGCAGGGGCATGGAGGCGATCCGGCCCACCTCGGCCTGACGGACCTCGGTCGACATCGGCTTGGAGGCCAGCAGCAGGGCGAAGTCGGCGTCGGCGACCGGCAGGATGACCTGGTGCAGCGTGGCCGGGTCCGGGCCGAGCATGGACGCGAGGAACGCGCGCACGGCGCCCTCGGGCGTCTGCTGGAGCGCCTCGGCGGCGTCGGCGGCGGTCGTGGCCTGGTCGGGGTCCTTGACGGAGGCGCGGGAGGGCAGCATCGACGTCGTCAGGCCGAGCAGGAGCGCGAGCAGCAGGGGCCGCGCGCGACGCGGCCAAGTGGGAAACATGGTGTTGCTCCTGAGAGATCGTCCGTGCCGGGACGTTTTTCTTTGTTGGACCTCTTGCGCCGGGGCAGGGCATGGTGCGCCGGGGCAGGGCATAAGAGGGCGGGGGGACCCCGCCCCTACGCCGGATGGTGCGATGGCACGCAGGAGCGAGGTCCCCTCGCCCTTGTTGCGCCTCGACCCCAGACTGATGCAAGACGCTTGTTCTACCGGAACCAAGCGGCGAATGTTCCCTGGACGCGCGTCCGCACACAGACCCGCGTTTCAGGCGGCTGACGGCGCGGCTAGGCGGCCTGGTCGGCCGTCAGCGCGAGGAGTTGTTCCACGAACTTGGCCTGCTCGGTGCCTTGCTTGCCCGAAAGCCACTGCTCGAACAGGCGGCGACTCTGGGCGGCGAGCACGCCGCCGGTGATCTCGGGCGCGGAGCTTTCGGGGCTTTCCGGGGGCTTAACCCGGTGGGTGCCATTGTCGGCGGGGGCGGCCAGGCCGAACAGGACGGTCTCGACGCCGGCCTCCATCGCCGCGCCCAGGCACATCACGCACGGCTCCAGCGTGGAGACAAGGATGACGTCGGTCGCGTCCAGCGGCAGGGAGGGGGGCCGGCCGGGGCCTGCGCCGGCGTTCTCGAACGTCACGATCTCGGCGTGGGCGATCTTGCGCTGCAGGGCGTTGACGCGGTTGTGGCCGCGCGCGACGACCCGCACCTGGCCGTCCATGCGGCGGGCGATGACGCAGCCGATGGGGGCCTCGCCCTCCTCCATGCCCCGCTCGGCTTCGCGCAGGGCTTCCCGCATCAGCGTCTCCTGCTGGTCGGGCGTCAAGTTCATTGGGGGCATCGCGGAATGTCCTCGCTTTCCGCTGACTTTATACCCCGAACATCCCCATTTACGGAGAGGCCGCCGGGGCGACCTGCAGCGTGGTGACGGCGGTGTGCTTGACCGGGTCCGTGTAGGACCCCCGGATGGTCAGGGTCAGCCCCGCCGCGTTCGCCGGGACCGTGTAGCTGACCGTGTTGCTTGCCGGGTTGATGACGAACGAGCCGTAAAGCATAGAGGCGTTCAGCGCGGTGGCGGCGGTGTAGGAGGCGGTGCTGTCGGCGGAGACGTTCGCGGAGTAGTTCCCCTGGCTGTTGCTGTAAATGGCCGTCAGGGTGTACGTGACGGTCTGGCCGACGCTGGCCGCCAGCCCGCTGCCGGTGAGCGTGACCGCCACGAACGTCGAGCCGGACGCCGGGGCGTAGGCCTCGACGGGTTCGAGCAGTCCGAGCGGGACGAACTGTGACAGCAGCAGCAGCGCCAGCGCGCCGGACGCCGCCAATCGGAACGCCCGCGCGAGGGGGACGGGCAGCGCGGCGGTTTCGGCCCCCGCCTGTTCACGGCCGTTGAGCGCGGCCAGGCCGACGCCGAGCGCGGCCCAGACGAACAGCGAGACCTCGGCGAACTGGTACGAGGGGCTGGCGAGCGCGTCCACGCTCAGGCCGACGACCAGGGACAGGGTGGCGACCAGGAAGCCGTCACGGCTGCGCGCGGGCCGACCCAGTTCCCGGCGCAGCGCGCGCCACGACCGCGCGGCGAACGCCGCCAGGACCGCCAGGAACAGGGCGACGCCGACGGTCCCCGTTTCCGCCGCCGTTTGCAGGTAAAGATCATGCGCCTGTTCGGAGAGCGAGGGCCGCTCGGTCGGCGTCAGCGCGCGGCCGACACGGGTGAAACGCTGCTGGGTTCCGGGGTAGCGCCCCAGGCCCCAGCCGAGCAGCGGCTGGGCGGCCACCATCCGCCCGGCCCCGCGCCAGGCATGGAGGCGCTGCTGCCAACTGCTGTCCTGGCCCAGCGCGCTCAAGGTGCCGGCCCGCAGGGACAGCGTCTGCTGCAGTTCGGTCATGCCGACGATGGTGACGGAGGCCGCGCCCACGCCGACGAGCAGCAGGACCGGCACCAGCAGTTGTTTGGCCTGCCGCCGCCCGGTCTCGACGCGGGTCCGCCACCACCACGCCCCGGCGAACGTCACGCCGGACGCCGCCGCGCCGAACCAGGCGCTGCGCGTTTCGGTCATCACCAGACAGACCAGAGCCGCCGTTGCCACCGCCTGCGCGCCCCACTTCCATC
>CAXUCQ010000253.1:0-4880 GCA_964249295.1 uncultured Armatimonadales bacterium
ACGCCGCCGACTTCCTCATCCTCAACAGCAACTATGGGAAGAAAGGCGATCCGTAAGCGGACGCGGCGCCCTCGCCGGGTTCGGGTGGAGAAGCACAGACTGAGAAAAAGAGGGCGGTCCCTGTGGCCGCCCTCTTTTGCGTCGGGTGCGTTCCAAGTTCAGGGCGGCCCAACTTCAGGGCGGCCCAACTTCAGCGCGGCAGATAGGTCGCCAGAAACTCCAAAGTCAGCGCCCACGCCTGCCGGGCGGCGTTCGGCTCGTGACTTGTGCGGGCGTCGCAGAAGAAGCCGTGGTCGGCCTGTGAGAACGTCACCTGCGCGTACTCCTTGCCCGCCGCTTTCAGCGCGTCCTCAACGGCGCGTGCCTGCTCCGAGGGGATGTGTTCGTCCTTGCCGCCCCAGAAGAGCAGGATCGGCGCGTGCAAATCTGCCACCCGCCCGAGCAGGTCGGGGAAGAACCCGCTCGGCGCGATGCCGCCGCCGTAGTACGAGACGGACGCTTTCAGGGGCAGCAGCGTGTCGGCCAGGAACGAGGCCCGCCCGCCCATGCAGTAGCCGGTGGAAGCCACGGCGTCCGCCCCGCCGCCGTCCGCCGCCGTGAGCCAGGCGTAGGCCGCCCGGATGTCCGCCGACTGCCCCTCGTCCGTCAGCGCCTGCAGGTGCGGCATGGCCGCGCCGAAGTCCGTGTAACCTCCCTCAAAATCGCCGTCCGTGCGGTGGAACAGCGCCGGGGCGACCGCCGTGTACCCGGCGCGGGCGAACCGCTCGGTCACGTCGCGGATGTGCGCGTTGCCGCCGTAAGCCTCCTGAAAGACGAGCAGGCCGGGCGCGGACCCGCCGCCCGTAGGCCGGGCGACATATGCCGGCATGGTCGTGCCGTCGGAGACCGAAAGCGTGACGTACTCTGTCCGAATCTCCTGTGCTGCGTGATCTGTCATGGGTGAGCCTCTTTACCGATGCATGATTGGATGCGTGTCCGGGGGAGAAACACGGGGAGCCAATGGGGTGGTTCCGGGGACCGGAGGTTCTTCCCCGGCCTCGGCGGAGTCCGGCGGGCGGATGCCGAGCTGGACGAGCGGCCCGAGCGCCCGGCGCAGGCCGCGCGCGACGCCGACGCCGTGTTCGCCCTGCATAGCCGCGTCCGCCAAGCGCCCATCGGGCGGCAGGGGGTGGGCGCACCATTCGCAGACCGACACACCGCCGGACTCGGCGTCATGCAACTCGACCTGGGCCGACCCCGCGAGGAGAGCGCGCGGCCCGTTCCGCGTTTCCGCCGCCGTAACTCGTCGTCGCCTCGCAAGGCACCGGCAGCAGGGCGCGGCTCGTCTCGAAACTGCGGTGTTCCGGCGGCAGGCCCAGGAAGTTCGGCGGCGGGTCGGCGGAGGGATGGTCGAAAAAACTCATCGGGCTTCGGCGCCGACCAAATCCGCCATGCCGGGCAGGCGGCGCGTGCGCCAGGAGTCCATCTCCTCGCCCACGTCCGTCCCCCAGTGGATGCCCCGGTCGTGCAAATCCTGTTCCAGAATGACGTACTCTCCCAGGAACGACGTCAGCGTGTCCCGGACGGTGTCCAGGTCGAACGTCTTGCACGAGAACACGTCCAGGAAGACCTGCCCCAGTTCGGGATAGGTGTGGATGGCGGCGTGGGATTCGTAGAGGATGATGACGCCCGACCAGCCGCTGTGGTGCGAGTCGCCGTTCTCCTCGGCCACCATCGGGCCGGCCAGGACGCGCATCCCGATCCGGCCCACCAGTGTCGTCAGCAGGCCTGCGACGGCCTCACGTCCCTGGAGCGCGTCCCGGCGCTCGATCTGTCCGACCCTCAAGGTCAGGTGCATCCCGTAGATAGAGTTTGTCAATTCTGCGTTTCCATCATCGAAGTCGTGGGTCCGAGGACCCTGGGGTGACGCGGGCCGGGCTACTCGCCCAGCACGTAGGAGAAGATCAGCGGCGCGACGATGGTCGCGTCGGACTCGATCACGAAGCGCGGCGTGTCCGGGGCCAGCTTGCCCCAAGTGATCTTCTCGTTCGGGACGGCGCCGCTGTAGGAGCCGTAAGACGTCGTGCTGTCGCTGATCTGGGCGAAATACCCCCACAGCGGGCAGTCCTGGCCCAGATCCTGCTGGATCAGCGGCACGACGCAGATCGGGAAGTCGCCCGCGATGCCGCCCGCGACCTGGAAGAAGCCTACGCCGGCGTCTGCCGTCATGGCCTTGTACCAATCGACCAGAAGCATCATCAGCTCGATGCCGCCCTTGACGGTCGATGGGTGGCAGATGTCACCCGAGATGACGTGGCCCGTGAAGATGTTCGCCAGCGTCGAGTCCTCCCAGCCCGGCGTGAAGATCGGCAGATTCTTCTGCTTCGCCGCCAGCACCCAGGAGTCGCGGGGGTCGATCTCGTACTGATCCTCCAGCCGGCCCGAGTCGAGCAGTTGGTACATGAATTCGTAGGGGAAAAACCGCTGCCCCGTCCGGTCCGCCTCCTGCCACAGATCCAGCACGTGCGCCTCGATGCGCCGGATGGCTTCTTCTTCGGGGATGCACGTGTCGGTGACGCGGTTCATGCCCCGCGCCCGCAGGGCCTCCTCGTCGCGGGCGGTCAGCGCGCGGTACTCCGGCACGCGCTCATAGTGGGAGTGCGCGACCAGGTTGAAGATGTCTTCCTCCAGGTTCGCGCCCGTGCAGCAGATGCCGTGGACCTTGTCCTGACGGATCAGCTCGGCCAGCGTGATGCCCAGCTCGGCGGTGCTCATGGCCCCGGCCAGCGTCACGAACATCTTGCCGCCTGCGCCCAGGTGGTCGACCCAGGCCTGCGCGGCGTCCACACAGACCGCCGCATTGAAATGGCGGAAGTGCCGCCGCATAAACTCGCGCATGGTCGTCATTGATTACCGATTCTCCTGTGGCTGCGGGAAACTTCCGACGGGAAAGGGCCGGGGCGGACGCGGGGGAGCGTCCGCCTCAGCCCGGCAAAGCGGGAGGCGTAGGGGTGGGTCCGGTCGCGGCGGGCGGCGCGCGCCGAACGGGGAAAGAGATAGAAAGAAAGGGGGAAGTGCGGGAAGAACGAGTCCTGAGCCTGTCGGCCCCCCCCGCGGATTTCCTCGGGCGGGGCCGGCACGCGGTCGGGAATATCTTCCCCATCTGTTGGGGCGCCGGTTTCGTCAGCCACTGCTGCCTGCTCCTAGTTCACCGTGGCCGCTCTCGCCGCCCAACCGAACGTCTGATGTTCACGCACGAGGGTACGCGATTTCGCGTGATACTATACCCGATCCTCGCGGTTTTTTACACGCTTTTGACGGTGATGGATGAGAAATGTGGGGCAGATCCGCGCCCCGGCGGTTGTGGGGTGCTGCGGCCCGCACGCCGCCCCTCACGCCTGACCGTGCCGCCGCGCCTGCCGGACTTCCACTTCTACAAGAATCGCTGAGGCGGAATGATCCCGGTCCCCGGCGCCGGGGAGCAGGAGAATGCCGCCCCCGCGCCGTATCACGGCGCATGAGTCTTAGAGTTTTGTTCATCGGCGGCACCGGCCTGATCAGCTCCGCCTGCTCCAGCCTCGCGCTGGAAAAGGGCCTTGACTTGTCTCTGCTCAACCGGGGCAGTTCCACGCGCCCCGTCCCCATCGGCGCGCGGGTCCGGCACGGCGACATCCGCGACCCGGCGTCCGCGCGCGCCGCGTTGGGCGATCAGGCCTTCGACGCCGTCGTGCAATGGATCGCGTACACGCCTGAGCAGGTCGAGGCCGACCTGGACCTGTTCCGGGGCCGGACGGGGCAGTACGTCTTCATCAGCTCCGCGTCCGCCTACCAGAAGCCGCCCGCGGGCCTGCCCATCACCGAATCGACGGTCCTCGCCAACCCCTTCTGGGGCTATTCGCGCGCCAAGATCGCCTGCGAGGAGCGCCTGGTCCGCGCCTATCGCGAGGAAGCGTTCCCCGTCACCATCGTCCGGCCCTCCCACACGTATGACGAACGGTCGCTGCCCATGGACGGCGGCTACACCGTCATCGACCGGATGCGGCGGGGGCGGGAAGTGGTCGTCCACGGCGACGGCACGTCGCTGTGGGTGCTGACCCACCACCGGGACTTCGCGAAAGGGTTGGTCGGCCTGCTCGGCAACCCGCGCACGGTCGGCGAGTCGTTCCACATCACGTCGGACGAGACCGCGACCTGGGACCAGATCTTCCAGATCTTCGCCCAGGCGGCGGGGGCGCCCCCGCCGCAGATCGTCCACGCGCTGTCGGAGGTGATCGCGGCCCACGTCCCCCGCTGGCGCGAGGGCCTGCTCGGCGACAAGAAGCACAGCGTGATCTTCGACAACGCCAAGGTCAAGCGGTTCGTGCCGGGCTGCGACGCCACGATCCCGCTCGCCTGGGGCGCGCGGGAGGTGATGGCGTGGTACGACGCGGACCCGGCGCGGCGTGTCGTGGACGACGCCTTGAACCAGGCGCTCGATGCCGTCATCGCAGCCCAGGAACGGGCGTTGCCGCCGGGTTAAGCGACGGGCGCATGCAAAGGCGGGGGCCGGTTTCGGCCCCCGCCTTTTTCTTGTCCACTTGTCTTGCGTCTATCGCCATGCGACTTCGCGCAGGCGCTCGCGCGCTCCCCGAGGGTCAGGGCGTGTCACCGCCAGGGGGACGGTCCAGCGGGGACAATCCGCGAGCAGCGCCTGGAGCGTGATGGAAAGCAGGAACGGCAGGACTGTGGCGGAGTTGCGCTTCCACAGCCGGCCCGGCTGCCGTCCGCATTTTCGGGACGACCAACGCCGGGTTCAACAGGTCTTCCCAAGGCTTCAGCCCTCAGCGTGCGGCTCAGCAGAAGGGCTTCAGTAGGCGCCGTCGCCCTTGAGGACGGCGGGGATGGTGCGGGCCAGGATCGAC
>CAXUCQ010000254.1:0-4877 GCA_964249295.1 uncultured Armatimonadales bacterium
CGACCGCGAACACCCCTGCCAGGCGTTCGCCGACTTCCAGACACTTTTTGAGCGCCGGGGGACGCTGGAAGGGCTGAAACTGGCCTACGTCGGTGACGGCAACAACGTCGCCCACTCGCTGATGCTGCTGGCCGCCAAAGTTGGGACGCATTTCAGCCTGTCCTGTCCCGAAGGCTACGGGCCGGACCCGGAGTTGTGGCAGACGGCGCTGGGCTTTGCCGCCCAAACAGGCGCGACACTGACCCTGACGCACGACCCGAACGAGGGCGTCCAAGATGCCGACGCCGTCTACACCGACGTCTGGGCGTCGATGGGCCAGGAGGACGAGGCCGCCGCCCGCGCCGTCACGTTCGCCCCGTTCCAGGTCAACGCCGCCCTGATGGCCGGGGCCAGGCCCGACGCCCTCGTCATGCACTGCCTGCCCGCCCACCGGGGCGAGGAGATCACCGCCGACGTGCTGGACGGCCCCCGCTCCGTCGTCTTCGACCAGGCCGAGAACCGCCTGCACGCCCAGAAAGCCGTGCTGTCGCTGATCCTGTGAATTGATAACGCTCAACAAAAACCAGACCGGCGTCGATGTCTGTGGCCCGCCGGACGCCCCCGCGCTCGTCTTCCTGCACGCCGCCAGTCACACGCGCAAGATGTGGCTGCCGCAGACCCAGCGCCTTCAGGACGAGTTCCGCACGGTCGCGCTGGACCTGCCGGGCCACGGCGAACGCGCGGGCGACAAGTTCACGCTCAATGCCGCCGTTGAGGCCGTCACGGAGACGCTGGCCCCTTTGGACATCTCAAAGGCCGTGTTCGTCGGCGTGTCTCTCGGCGGCTGCGTCGCGATGGACTACGCGGCCCGGCATCCCGACCAAGTCGCGGCCCTGGTTCTGTCCGGCTGCACGTTCGACCCCTGCACACCCCTGTGCCGCCTGGTGCTGACGGGCGAATCCGTCGTCTTCCCGCGCGGCGCGCGCTTGTTCACCCGGACGCTGGCGCGCTCCCTGCGGAGGCGCTACCCGGCGGCCCTCGCCGACGAGATCATCGCCGCCGGGGCCTACTGGGACGCGGCGGCGGACGCCGTCCGCGCCCTGCGCGGCGTGGACTTCCGCGCCCGCCTGGCCGCCTTCCCCGGCCCGACGCTGATCCTGAACGGCGGGCGCGACTGGGTCCACCGCACCGCCGAGCGCGCCTTCGCGGCGGCGGCCCGGAACGCCCGCGTCCAGACGCTCGCCCGCGCGGGTCATATCGCCAATTTAGATCGACCGGGGGCGTTTAGCGCCGCCGTCCGCGCGTTCGTGAGGCGTTCCCAGGACTGAAGTCCTGGGCTGGGAAAAGCATTCTGCCCGCCTTCGCGGGCGCAAGAAAAGCAGGACGCTTTGCCGACTTCCGGCGCCCGCGCAGGCGGGCAATATGCACTTTGTAGCCCAGGACTTCAGTCCTGGGGACACCGGGGTTTGTATGCCGCAGTCCGACAACAAGGGCTATCATCATTTCGTCTGGGCGACGTGGGACCGTGAGCCGCTGCTGACCGGGGATGTCGAGCGCCATGTCTATGCCTTGATACGGCAGCAATGTTTTTTGCTGAAAGCGGAACTGCACGCCCTCGGCGGCATCGAAGATCATGTGCATCTCTTCGTCACGCTGCCGATGACGATCACCTTGGCGGACTTTATGAAAGAGGTCAAAGGCGCCTCCGCCCGCGCCGTGAACAATGCTTACGGCTCACCCAAATGGTCTTTCAAATGGCAAGGCGGCTACGGCTACTTTACGGTCTGCTCCTCCCATGCCTCGACCGTGACTCGCTACATCGAAAACCAGAAACAACATCACGCCGATGGCACTCTCTGGCCTTCCTGTGAGCCGCCGCCCAAAGATCCATCATCCCCCTGATACGTTTGCGCCCACCGTCCTGCGCCCGCGAAGGCGGGCAATATGCTTTTCCCAGCCCAGGACTTCAGTCCTGGGTACTCTGCTCTAAAGGAACCCAACACCCATGCCCAAAACAGTCGTCCTCGTCTACTCCGGCGGACTGGACACCTCCGTCGCCATCCCCATGATGCGCGAAGACTACGGCTTCGAGCGCATCGTCACCGTCACCGTCGACGTCGGCCAGCCCGCCGAAGACGTGCAAAGCGCCGAAACCCGCGCCAAAGCCTTGGGCTGCGAGCACTACACCGCCGACGCCAAAGCCGAGTTCGTTACGGACTACTGCTGGCCCGCCGTCCGCGCCAACGGCGACTACCAGGGCTACCCGCTCTCGACGGCCATCGCCCGCCCCCTGATCGGCCTCAAGGCCGTCGAAGTGGCGAAGCAGGTCGGCGCGGACGCCTTCTGCCACGGCTGCACCGGCAAGGGCAACGACCAGTTCCGCATCGAGTACGTCATGCGCGCCCTGCTGCCCGACACGCCCATCATCGCCCCCATGCGCGAGCACAACTACACCCGCTCCGAGGAGATCGAGTACGCGCGGGCCAAAAACATCCCCATCTCCGTGTCCGCCGACAAGATCTGGTCCATCGACGAGAACCTGTGGGGCCGCTCCATCGAAGGCGGTCATCTGGAAGAGCCGAACTACGCCCCGCCGGAAGAGATCTTCCAGTGGACTCGGGGCATCGACACTTCCAACCCGACCCCGCAAATCTTAACGATCGGCTTCGAGAGCGGCGTCCCCGTCTCGCTCGACGGCGAAACCCTGGCCCCGCTCGACCTCGTCGTGCGGCTGAACAAGATCGCCGGCGACAACGGCGTGGGCCGTGTGGACATCATGGAAGACCGCCTGCTCGGCCTCAAGGTCCGCGAGAACTACGAGTGTCCCGCCAGCACCGTTCTGATCAAAGCCCACGCCGCCCTCGAATCCCTCGTCGCCACCGCCGCCGAGCGCAAGTTCAAGACGATGGTCGATCAGCAGTGGGGCGAGCTGGCCTACTACGGCCTGTGGTTCGACCCCCTGAAGGAAGACCTGGAAGCCTTCATCGGCAGGATTCAGGAGCGCGTGACCGGGACCGTCACCCTGCGCCTCTTCAAGAGTAGCCTGACCGTCGTGGGCCGGTCGTCCGACTGGGCGTTGTACAGCGAAGACCTGGCCTCCTTCGACTCTAAGACCTTCGACCAGCGCCTGTCCGTCGGCAACGTCCAGACCCACGGGATGCAGAGCCGCATGTACTGGGCGCTGAAGGAGCAGCACGGCAAGTAGCGTGAAATACTTCACCGAGGAGTATCTCGCCGATTGGGAGCATGTCAGGCCGGGTGACGAAACTCACCTGGCCTACGCCCGTCACATCGCGCTGATTAGGCCGAAACTGCCCCCCGACCTGCAGCGCCTCTGCGACCTGACGCCGGGCTGGGCCGAACATAAAATCTTCCTGAACGACAGCAACATCCAGGAGGTCGACTGTTCTTTCACGGAGCAACGTGTCACAATCGTTCTGAACGGCGAATACACCGACGCGGCTGGGCATCAACTCGGCCTGCGTGACTTCCACCTGCGTTACCAGCAAGTAACCAGTTTTCACAGCGCCGAGTCTCGGCCCGTGGGGATTGGCGAGATGTGGGGCGGCTTCGGCGATCACCTGGCCGATGAGATCGATCTTGTCGAGAAGGGCCTGTTTGAGCACCGGATGTTGTTTTCGAGCGGCATCGAACTCGCGACAGTGTTCCGGCAGTTTTTCCTCAGCCACATCGATACTCCACACAAGGGTACAGTATGAGCAGTAAGGCCGAACACAGCCCACCTGAAGACGAGCCAATCGATGTAACGGTCACGCCGAGTTGCGGCAACGTCTTCGCGGATCTGAGCCTGCCCGAGCCGGAACTCTTGCTGGCAAAAGCGAAACCGTCCCTCAAAATCGGGAGGCTGATCTAAGGAGCAGAAACTGACCCCGGCGAAGGCCGCCAAACTGATGGGCCTGACGCAGCCGAACGTCTCCGACCTCATCCGGGGCCGTCTCGACGGCTTCACCTGGACCGCCTGTTCCGCTGCCTGGATGCTCTCGGCCAGGAAGTCGAAATCGTTGTGCGTCCCAAACGTGAGATCGAAGATTTAAGTGTCGCTGCCCGCGCCGTATAGTGCCTGTTAGACCGGTGAACCAGAGGCTGTCTCGTTGCTAGAGAAACCATTGGTGATATGAAACGTACCGGCTTCACCCTCCTTGAACTTCTTGTTGTCCTCGGTATTCTGAGCCTGCTGACGGCGATGCTTTTTCCTGTCTTTGCCAGAGTGCGGGAAAACGGCAGGCGAACCGTTTGCCAAAGCAACTTGAAACAAATCGCGCTGGCGGTGCAGCAGTATGTTCAGGATAACAGCCAAATGTACCCGTTGGCTGGTACATGGCAGAACGACGTTTACCCGTATATAAAAAATCGCCAGGTGTATCGCTGTCCCTCAGATCAAGACGAAAATTGGGCGACAGAACAGATCATTACCGGCTCACCCGGTTCTCTTGAAGTTTCTCCCGTAGACTATAAATATAATTGGAACCGCTTGACCATTGTACAATCAATTTCACTGCCTCTGCCGCCAAACACTAACGCTGATTGGGGGGGCATTAACGACAGTGCTATTGCTTCTCCCGCCACGGTATGGCTTAACATGGACCTAGGCTATTACACAGTGGATGGTGTTTACCATAATGAACGGGAGATTACTTCTTCCTGTGGTCGGTTATTTTATGGAAGCACCCAGCATTCCGGCGGGGGCAATTATTGGTACTTAGATGGTCATGTGAAATGGCTAACGCCGGAAGAAGCGGCAGAGATTGAGTGTGCAAACGGGCCGCTGCCTGCGCGTGCTCGTAGTAGGCCACATTGCCGGGGCCGTCGGTCAGGACCGCGATGGTCGGCTGCTCCACGCCCTCGGGCGCTGCCGCCCGCATCACATCCCCCAGCAG
>CAXUCQ010000255.1:0-4870 GCA_964249295.1 uncultured Armatimonadales bacterium
GGAGTCACCTGCTCGTCACAGATCAACTGCCCAGGACTGAAGCCCTGGGCTGCAAAATGCAGACTGCCCGCCTGCGCGGGCGAAGAAAACGGCCGTGACACCCGCTCCTCGCCCGCGAGGGCGGGCAGTCTTCTCCCCGGTAGCCCAGGACTTCAGTCCTGGGGGCTGACTACAGATCCAACAGGATCGGCAGGATCATCGGGCGGCGCTGGGTCTTCTTGGTGATGAACTTGCCGACGGCGTCGCGCAGGTCCTGCTGGACCACCATCCAGTCGTTGTCCTCATCCGGCAGATTTTTGATCTTCTCGATGATGACCTGCTTGATCTGCTCCACCAACTCGACGGACTGGTCCATGTAGACGAAGCCGCGCGAGATGACCTCCGGGCCGGAAACGATCTCGCCCGTCTCCTGGCTGATGCCCACGACCAGCACCAGGAACCCGTCCTGGCCGATGTGCAGGCGGTCGCGCAGCACGACCTCGCTCACATCGCCGATGCCGGTCCCGTCGATCAGCACGGCGCCGCTCTTCTCGACCCGCCCGACGACGCCCGCCACGTCCTCGCCGACCTCGACGATGTCGCCGATCTCGGCCCGGATGATGTCCTCGGGCGGCCAGCCCATCGCCTCGGCCATCTGGGCGTAGATGGTCAGCATCCGGTACTCGCCGTGGACCGGCATGACGTACTGCGGGTCGACCAGGTTGAGCATCAGTTTCAGTTCCTCGGCGTAGCCGTGTCCCGAAACGTGGACCTTGGCGATCGAATCGTATAGGACGATCGCGCCGCGCCGGTACAGGTGGTTGATCGTGCGGTAGACGGCGTCCTCATTGCCCGGCACGGCGGACGCCGACAGGATCACCGTGTCGCCGGGGACTATCTTGATCTTGCGGTGTTCATCGACGGCCATGCGCGACAAGGCCGCCATCGGCTCGCCCTGAGACCCCGTCGTGATGACCGTCACCTGCTGCGGGAAATACTCCTCGATCTCGTCGGCCCGGATCATCGTGCCTTCGGGAACCTTCAGGTAGCCCATCTGCTGGGCCATCTCCATGTTCCGCTCCATCGAGCGGCCCATCAGGGCGACCTTGCGCCCGAACTTGACGGACATATCGACGGCCTGCTGGACCCGGTGCACGTTGGACGCGAAACAGGCCATGATGACCCGCTTCTGCGCCTCGCGGAAGACCTGCTCGAACGTGTCGCCGACGACGCGCTCCGACGGCACGAAGCCGGGCCGCTCGACGTTCGTGCAGTCCGACAGCAGGACCAGCACGCCCTCCTGGCCGATGCGCGACAGTTTGGCGATGTCGAACAACTGGCCGTCGATAGGCGTCTGGTCGAACTTGAAGTCGCCCGTGTGCACCAGGGTCCCCGCCGGGGTGTGGACGGCGAAGCCGACCGCGTCGGGGATCGAGTGCGCGACGCGGAACGGCTCGATCTCGAACAGGCCCAGGCGGAACTTGTCGGTCGCGCTGAACGTGTGCAGCTTGGCCTTGCTGAGCACGCCGTACTCGCTCAATTTGCCGCGCGTGAAGCCGATGGTCAGGCGCGTGCCGTAGACAGGCACGTTCAGCTCACGCAGCACAAAGGCCAGCGACCCGATGTGGTCTTCATGGCCGTGGGTGAGGATGATCCCCTGCACCATGTCCCGGTGTTCCAGAAGGTAGGAGATGTCCGGGATGACCAGATCGACGCCCATCTGTTCCTGACCGGGGAACGATAATCCGCAGTCGATGACGAGGATCTGGTCGCCGCAGCGGACGGCGGTCATGTTCTTGCCGATCTCGCCGATGCCGCCGAGCGGGATGATCTGCAGTGTGTCCGTAGACGGCTTGTTGGCCGTCGGTGTTTTTTTGGTTGCCATAGGTCTTTCGTAGGTGTCGTTTCTGCTGTTCTTGTCAGGCCCGCAGAAGGCCGTAATTCTTGAGAGCCGCATGGACGGCGGCGCGCTCGCGCTCGTTCGCCTCCACCAGCGGCAGCCGGACGCGGCTGCTCGGCAGCACGTCCAGCATCGTCAGGGCCGTCTTGGTCGGGACGGGGTTGGGGGCGCTGAACATGGCCTTGGTGATCGGCAGCGTCGCCAGGTGCAACGCGCGGGCCGTCGCCAGGTCGCCCGCAAAGAACGCCTCGTGCATCCGGCGCAGGTCCGGCCCCACGACGTGAGCGATGACGCTGACGGCGCCGACTGCGCCCAGGATCAGCGCGGGCAGGTTGGACTCGTCGGCGCCGCAGTAGACGGCGAAATCTTCGGGCGCCCCGGCCACGACCTCGCCGATCTGTTCCAGGCGCCCGGCTTCTTTCAAGGCGACGATGTTGGGGCGCTGCGCCAGACGCAGCACGGTCGCCGGGTCCATGTTGACGGCGGTCCGGCCCGGCACGTTGTAGAGCATGAGGGGCATGGCCGTCGCGTCCGCCACGGCGCAGAAGTGCTGGTACAGGCCCTCCTGGGACGGCTTGTTGTAGGCGGGGGTGACGACCAGCAGCCCGTCCAGGCCCAGCGCGGACGCCCGGCGGACCATCTGGACCGTTTCAGCGGTGCTGGGACTGCCGACGCCGCCCAGTACGTAGGTTCCGTCGCCGACGGCCTCGCGGACGGTCTCGAACAGCCGCAGCTTTTCTTCCACGCTCAGGTTGACGCTCTCGCCCGTCGAGCCGGCCACGACCAGCCCGTCTGAGCCGTGCATCGCCAAGTGTCGGGCGATGCGCCCGGTTTCCGCGTGATCGACGCCGCCATCGGCGTCAAACGCCGTGACCATCGCCGTGACGACTCGTCCGAAAGGGGGAGTGTCAGTTGCCATGAGTCTTCAGCCAGCCTTTCTCCACCAGCGTTTCCGCGATCTGCACGGCGTTCGTCGCCGCCCCTTTGCGCAGGTTGTCGCTGACGACCCAGAAGTTCAACCCGTTCGGGTTGTCTAAGTCCTGTCGGATGCGGCCCACATAGGTCGTGTCCTTGCCCGCCGCGAACAGCGGGGTCGGGTACATATGATATGAGTCCGCCGCGTCAAGTCGTCAAGCACGGCGATGCCGGGGGAGTCCTGCCAGAGCGCCCGCGCGTCCGCCGGCGTCAGCGGCGCCTCCGTTTCGATGTAGACCGATTCCGAATGCCCGGTGACGACGGGGACGCGCGCGGCAGCCATCGGCGTCACCGCCAGCGCCGGCTCGCCGAGGATTTTGCGCGTTTCGCGGACCAGTTTCATTTCCTCCGATGTATACCCTTGCTCATCGAAGCCGCCGATCTGCGGGATGACGTTGCCCGCGATCTGCATCGAGAACGTCGGCCCCGGCGTCGAGATCGCCCGGCCCTCGGCGAGCGCCATCGTCTGGGCCTTGAGTTCGCGCACGGCGCCGCCGCCCGCCCCCGAAACGGCCTGATAGGTCGAGACCAACACCCGCTTGACGCGGACGGCGTCGTGCAGCGGCTTGAGCGCCAGAACCAACTGCGCCGTCGAACAGTTCGGGTTGGCGATCAAGCCTCGGTGGCCCCGCAAAGCCCCGGCGTTGACCTCGGGGACGACCAGAGGCACGTCCGGGCGCATCCGAAAATCCGCCCCGTTGTCGATCACGACGGCCCCGCGACGGACCGCCTCCGGGCCGAACGTGAGGGCCGCCCCTTTCTCCCCTTCGGTCCCGGCGAACAGGGCGATGTCGATGTCGTCAAAAGCATCCGCCGCCGTCGGGCGCACGCTGTAGGCCCTCCCATCGACGGTGATCGTGCGCTCCGTGCGGGCCAGAACCCGAATCTCGCGGGCAGGGAAATGGCGCTCCGCGAGGACGCGCAGTAGTTCTTCGCCGACGGCCCCGACGCCGACGATGGCGACGTTGTACTCAGTCATTTTCTTTCCCCCCTCAACGGACGCCGCGCGGTCATAGGACGTCCGTCGCTGCGATGATACGCCCCATCTGTTCACAAAGATAGTCCAGCGGGACGCCGCTGCTGCCCGTCCCGTTGCCAAGGTGGAAATGGATCCCGCTGCCCGCCAGTTCCTCAGAGAGCAGTATGATCGGGATGCGGGCGGCCTCTTCCTCGCCTTTCAAGGTCATGATCAGATCGAGCAGCGCCGCATCGGGAAGGCTCATGTCGATCAGAATCAGGTCCGGCGAGTGCATGATCGTCTGAGACACCGCGTCCGCAGCCGTTTCCGCCGCCCGCAGGCTGACGCCCCGCGCAGACAGTCTGGAGGCCGATGCCGCCGCCCCATTGCCGACACCCGGCACCGGAAGGCAGCCGACATAAAGGACATCGACGCCGGCATTCGGATGTGCGTCCTGCGGTTCGCGCTTCTCCACGGACTGCATGACCGTTTCCACGAGCTGCTCACCGTCCCGCGGCTTCCGCAGAAAAGAGAACGTGCCGAGCGACAGCCCCCCTCGAGACGGATCGCCCACCGTGGAAAGAAGGATGACGGCGATCGCTGCCGTCGCGGGATCGTCTTTCAAAGCCCGCAGAAGATGGATGCCTTCCAGGTCCGGCATCAGCAGGTCGAGCGTCACGACATCCGGCTTGTGCTGCCGTGCCTTCTGCATAGCCTCTCTGCCATCCGCAGCCCCGATCGTCCCGTAGCCCCGGCGGTGCAGATGATGCCGAACCAGCCCCCGGACGTGGGCGTCATCATCCGCGACCATCACGAGGCCGATGCCACGGTCCGGCAGGGCGGCGGGTCCGAGGCGTGAGCGTGCCTTCTCGGCGCCCGGCGACAGCGGCAGAGTGTAATAAAACCGGCTGCCCCGGCCGACCTCGCTGGCCACGCCCAGATGGCCGCCCATGGCTTCGACCAGACTCTTGGACACCACGAGTCCGAGCCCGGTGCCTTCCACTTCGCCCGTCTCCTGGCCGAGCCGGGCGTGCTGCTGGCCGACGAAATGGGGCTCG